>NZ_JBIWCN010000016.1:181841-206202 GCF_044761525.1 Streptomyces sp. NPDC097595
CGGCTTGCCTAGTTTCTTAGTATATCCGACACCATGTGACAATACCGCCAACTTGCCCTGAATCGCTTCGAGTTCCCCGCCGAAGCTCGCGGACACCGCCAGGTCCACCGGAGTCGAAAGGGCCTGCGACCAAGGAAGTTCGGGCAGTTGCAGATCGCGGAGGAGTTCGCGGATGCCGCCCTGGAAGGCGGAGGAGCCCGTCGAAGTGACCAGCGCCTGGACCCGGAAGTCGTCGTGGAACAGCGGCGCCAGGTCCAGCAGACGGCCGGCCGAGGTGACGTTGTGGACCACCAGCAGGACGCGCCGCTGAGTCGTACGGCTCGTCCACCGCCCGGACCCTTCCCCGACCGGGACGCGAATCGCCGGGGGTTCTGGCCCCACCTGTAACCTCCTGAGCCAGCATGGTGTGTCGTCGCGTCAAGTACCCTATCGGGCCCCTCGACGCCACGACGTTCCGCGCGACCCCTGCGACATCGCGCGGAACGTCGTCGGTACCTCAGTGGGCCGGTCGGAGAACGACCGGAAGGGCCTGGTGGCCGTTGCTGATCAGGGACGGCAGCGGGAGCAGGTCCTCGGCCGGGACCGCGAGGCTGATGCCGGGGAAGCGGTCGAAGAGCTGACTCAGTGCGGTGGCGATCTCCAGCCGGGCGAGCGGGGCGCCGAGGCAGAAGTGGACGCCGTGGCCGAAGGCCAGGTGGTCCTTGGCGGTGCGGGTCACGTCGAAGTCGTCGGCCGTCTCGCCGTGCCAGTCGGGGTGGCGGTTGGCGGGGGCGAAGGAGACCAGGATCGCCTCGCCCTGCGCGATCTTCCGCCCATCGGGCAGGGGGATGTCCGAGAGGGCGTAGCGCATCGGGATGTGCTTGACCGCGGGCTCGTGGCGCAGGGTCTCCTCGACCACGTCGTTCCAGTCGGCCCGGCCCTCGCGGAGGTGGGCGAGCTGTTCCGGGTGGGTCAGCAGGGCGGTGATCGCCTGGTCGATCACGTTGACCGTGGTGTCGTAACCGGCGGAGATCATCAGGAGCAGGGTGTCCCGCAGCTCCTCGTCGCTGAGGCGGCCGCCGTCGCCCTCCTCGTCGCGGGTGGCGAGCAGCAGCGAGGTCATGTCGTCGCCCGGCTGGGCCCGCTTGGAGGCGATGAGCTGGTCGAGCGCCCCGTACAGGGCGGCCGTGTTGGCGGTGGCCTCCTCGACGGTGAGCGTGGTGTCGAAGACGCCGTCGACCTTGGAGCGGAAGCCGTCGAGCTGGTCCTCGGGGACGCCCATGAGCCGGCCGATCACCGCGATCGGGAGCGGGTAGGCGAGCTCGGTGCGCAGGTCGACCGGTTCGCCGGCGGGCCGGTCGGCGAGGCCGTCGAGGAGTTCGGAGACGACCTTCTCCACCGAGACGCGCAGGTCCTGGATGCGGCGGGCGCTGAACGCGGGGGCGATCATCCGGCGCAGCCGGCGGTGGTCGCCGCCGTACGCGGTGAACATGTTGTTCACGGCCACCCACAGGGCGAGCGGCCAGGTGGCCACCGTCTCGGCGAACGCCGGCCAGTGCGCACGGGCGTCCTTCGACACCTGGGAGCTGGTCAGCAGCTCCTTCAGGAGGACCGGGTCGCTGACGGACCAGGCGGTGACCCCGAGGACGTCGACGCGGGTGGCGGAACCGCGCTCGCGCAGCGCCCGGTACTCCGCGTGGCGGTCGGTGCCCGCGGGGTCGAGGACGATGATCGGCTGCTCGGACATGGGTCTCCTTCAGTGGGAGGCGTGGAAGACGATGGGGAGGGATTCCAGCGCGCGGTGGAACGGGCCCGGGCGCCAGCGCAGTTCGGCGGCCGGGACCGCGAGGTCCATCTCGGGCAGGGCGTCGAGCAGATAGGTGACCGCGGTCTCCGCGATCAGGTACGCGTGCGAGCGCGCCGGGCAGGTGTGCGGACCGATGCTCCACGCCAGATGGGCCCGGTTGCCCGCGATGCCGCCGGACGCCTCGGCGATCGCCGGGTCGTTGTTGCAGCCGGCCATCGAGATCAGGACCGGCTGGTGGGCGGGGAGCAGCACCCCGTCGATGTCCGCCGGGTAGGGCGGGTAGGTGATGCAGTAGTTCGCCATCGGCGGGTCGGTGTAGAGGACGGTGTCGAGCGCGTCCCGCACGGTGGAGTGCCCGGCGTGCAGCCCGGCGGAGAACTCCTCGTCGGTGAGGATCTTCAGCTGGGTGTTGGCGATGAGATTGGTCAGCGGCTCGATGCCCGCCCCGTACAGCGTGACCAGCTGGTGGCTCATCTCCTCGTCGGTCAGCTGCGCCGAGTGGCCGAGCAGCCGGGAGGTGATGTCGTCGGCGGGATGGCGCCGGCGCAGCTCGACCAGGTCGGCGACCGCCTGGCCCAGGATCTCGTTGCCCCGCTGGGCGTCCGTGGCCTCGAAGATCCGGGACATCCCGTCGGCGATGCGCGCCCCGATCTCGTCGGGGCAGCCGAGCAGGGAGCTCAGCACGCGGAAGGCGATCGGCCAGGCGTACTGGGTGAGCACATCGGCCCGGCCCGCCGTGATGAAGTCCGCGATGGCGGCCTCGGCGAGCTTCTCCACCCGGGCCCGCAGCTCGTGCTGGTCCACGGCGTCGATCGCGGTGGTGTTGGCGGACCGGTAGCGGGCGTGCGCGGTGCCGCCGCTGCGCAGGGCGTTGGGCCGCCACTCCATCATCGGCCGCACCGGGCAGGAGGCCGGCACCTGCTCCTGCCAGACGCGCGGGTCGTGCGGGAAGTACAGCGGGTCGTTGAGGATGCGCCGGGCCTGGAAGTAACCGATCACCAGGGTGGCCGGGATGCCCGGGGACAGCTCGACGGGCACCAGCGGTCCGTACACCGCCCGCATCCGCTCGTACGCGGCATGCGGGTCGGCGGCGTACTCCGGGTCGTAGAGCGCGACCCGGCCCGACGGGGCCGACGGCAGGGTGGTGCTGGGGGACGTCATGGCGTGGGCTCCAGGGAGAGGGCCGATCGTTGTGCGGCGAGATGTTCCGTGAGCGTGATCAGGGCGTACACGCAGGAGGTACGGTCCCGGGCGTCACAGGTGGTCAGAGGCGTCTCCGGGTCCAGGGCCAGGGCCTCGCGGAGCTCGGCGAGGCCGTAACCGGGCGCGTCCGGGAACACGTTGATCGCGACCGCGTACGGAATGCCCTGGTCCTCCAGGAGCCCCAGCGCCTCGTGGCTCGCGTCCAGGTCCCGCGTGTCGGCCAGCACCAGGCAGCCGAGCGCGCCGTGGGCCAGGTCCTCCCACACCGGCTGGAACCGCACCTGGCCGGGCAGCCCGAACAGATAGAGGGCGAGGGCGCCGCCGGCCAGGTGGATGCGGCCGAAGTCCATGCCCACGGTCGTCGTGGTCTTGTCCGGCACCCCGCGCAGATCGTCCACGCCGACGCTGTCCTCGGTGATCGGCTCCTCCATCCGCAGCGGCCGGACCTCCGAGACGCTGCCGATGAAGGTCGTCTTGCCGACGCCGAAGCCACCGGCGATCACGATCTTGGCGGACTGGGTCACCGTCGCCGGCACGTACGAGACGCCGTTCGCGGCGTCAGACCAGTTCTCGGAGTCCATCGAGCACCTTCTGGAGGATGTCGTTTCGGGGCTGGTCACCGGCGGCCGGGGCCGGGCTGGCCAGATGGCCGCTGTCCATCAGGGAGGACACGATGATCCGGACGGTGGAGGGCGGCAGCTGGAGCGCGGCCGCGATGTCGGCGACGGCCAGACCGCCCCGGCCCACCGCGAACAGGCTCATCACCCGCCGCGCGTCGGGCCCCAGCTCACCGGCCGGGCCCGGCGCGGCGACGACCACGCTCTCCAGGCGCACATCCCGGTCCGGGCGGACCCGCCCGCCGGTACGGACGTAGGGCCTGACCATGTCCGGATCGTGCCGTGGGCCGCTCATGCGGCGGGGCCCCCGTCCGGCTGGAGCACCGGGGTGCGCTCCCTGGTGCCCAGCTGCTCGCCCAGGCGGACGACGAGCAGGGCCATGTGGTGGCTGATCAGGCCGACGTCGGCGTGCGGGCCCGTGGTGACGACGGACAGCATCGTGTGGTGCCCGGCCGCGGTGGTCAGCCCGATCGTCGACACGGACTCGATCAGCTGCTGGCGCACGCCCTGCCCGCCGGTGAACTCGTCCCAGGCGCGGCCCGACGCGCGCAGCGACGCGGTCAGGGCGGCCAGCTTCTCGCCGTCCTCCTGGCTGATGGTGCGCGTCCGCGCCTTCAGCAGTCCGTCGCCGCTCATCAGCACGGCGTACCGGACGCCCTCCACCGATCCGAGCTGCTCGTCCAGCAGCCAGCCCAGGGTGTTCGCGTGCGTGTCCGACATGATCAACGTCCTTCGTCCGTACGAGGGGTGTTCTGGTTGTCCCGGCTGCGGCGGCTGCCCGCCATCCACGCGGCGGCCACCGCGGGCCTGCCCGGCTCGACCTCCGGTTCCGGCCCGGGACGCGCCCCGGCGGGCCGCGTCCCGCGCCGGCGGACGGTGAGCCCGCTGGCCGTGGTCGCCGACGCCGGACCGGACGCGGGCGCATCGGCGGGCGGGGACACGGGCGCGGGCGGGGCGGTCGCGGCGGGGGCGGCGGCAGGAGCGGGCGCGGCGGGCTCGGGTGCGGACCCGGTCATGGGCGGGGCCTCCGGGAGCGGGGCCGGCCGGTGGGCCGGCGGGGCGGTGGCCTTCCGGGCCGTGGGCAGCGACTGCGCGGACACCGGCCGGGACGGGCCCGGCGTCGTCAGCAGCTCCTGCGGGAGCACGATGATCGCGCGGGTGCCCCCGTACAGGTTCGGCGCGGTCAGCTCGACGCGGAAGCCGTACTGGGCGGCCAGGACCGAGGCCACCCGCAGACCCGTCTGCGGATAGGCGCCCAGCCGGGTGATGTCGTCCCGCTGCTCACCGGACATCACCTCGCGGGCCCAGGTCAGCCGCTCGTCCTCCATCCGCAGACCGGCGTCGTCCACGACGAGGAACGCCGCGTTCGCCCCGTGCTCCAGGGAGACGTGCACCAGGGCGTTGGGCGGCGAGTAGCGCAGGGCGTTGTCCAGGAGCACCGCCAGGGTGTGGACGACCGCCTCCACGGACCGGCTGCGCACCGCGAAGGACTCCAGGTCCGTGTGCTGGACGCGCTGGTAGCCCTCGACGCGGCCCATGGCGGTGCGGACCACATCGGTCAGCGTGGTGGCGGGCCAGCGCCGCGAGAGCTTGTCACCGGCCAGGACGCCGTAGCCGGACGCGGTGAGCAGCATCTGCTGGGCCAGGTGGTCCATCTCGACCAGCGTGGCGTACGCGTCGTCGGACACATGGCGCCGCACCCCGGCGCTGATCGTGCTGCTCAGCTTCGCCGCGCGGTGCACGGTGCTGGACGCGAAGGCGCGTACCGCCGCCCGGGCCGTGTCCACCGACTCCTGGCGGGCCTGGGCGACCTGACGCTCCGTCTCGGCCCAGACCTGGGTGAGCTGTTCCTCGGCGGCGTTCTGCGCGAGGCGGCCCGTCATCGTGATCGCGGAGCGCACCTGGTTGGCCAGCGCGGTCAGCCCGTTGGCGAGCTGGGTGTGGGCCAGCTGGGGCGGGATGGCCGAATCCAGTTGGTAGGGGCGGCCGGTCTGCGCCTCGGACGCGGCCGCCTGGACGACGCTCTGGGCGATATGCGCCACGTACTGCTCGGCGGCCCGGATCTGCTGGGCCAACTGCTCGCGCTGCTGCCGGAATTCTTCGGCCCGCCGCCTCTCGGCGCGGGCGCGGCGCAGGAACCACAGCGAGACGCAGGCCCCCGCCACCAGCGCGAGCAGGATCAATATCGGTTCGGTCATGGGGTCCTCGCGGAAATCAGGGGGACGGTTCCGCCGGCCGCGCGGGCACCGGCGGGCAGGCCGGTCCACGGTCCGCCGCAGCCGGTCAACCCGCTGCCGAAGCCGGCCGCCGGGTGGGGGGTCGAGCAGTTCACGGCGAGGGGGACATGACAGAACACTAATCAGAAATGACCAAGGAGCGCACACAAGACGACTGTTGACGATGTATCGGTGGCTGAAAACCGAAACCACCTGGCCGCTCGCACGTCCCACGCCCCTCGCTAGGATTCGGTGCGGGCCGCGACCGCGAAGGCGCGGCCGACCAGCGCCCGAGCAAGCGTCATACCGCCCCGGCGCCCGGCGGGAGAGCCACCGGGCGGACGGCCGGCGACATCAAGTGAGTGGAGAGCCAGTCATGCGTGGAGGCAGCATCGCCGTGGTCGGCGGGAGCATAGCGGGGTGTGCCACGGCCCTGGCCGCGTCGCGCGCCGGAGCGGACCGCGTCACCGTCTTCGAGCGCGCCGACGCCGAACTCCGGGACCGGGGCGTCGGGATCGCCCTCCAGAGCGACCGCTACGAGGAGCTGAGAGAGGCCGGATACGTAGCCCCCGAGATGCCCTGGGCGCCGCTGACCCGGCGGGTGTGGAGCGTACGGGACGAAGACGCGCCGCACGGCCGGGGCTTCGGGCAGCAGCCGTTCCCGTTCCGCGCCTACAACTGGGGTTCGCTCTGGAGCGAGCTGCGCAGCCGGGTGCCCGAGGGCGTCGATTACCGCTCCGGCGCCGTCGTCACCGCCGTGGAGCCGGCCGACGACGGGGTGACGCTGCGGCTCGCCGACGGCCACGAGGAGCGGTTCGACCTCGTCATCGGCGCCGACGGCTACCGCTCCGTGGTCCGCGAGGCGATGTTTCCCGGCATCAGCCCCGAGTACGCCGGCTACATCGGCTGGCGCGGCGCCTCGGAGGACGTCGAGGGGCTGCCGTCGGACGGACTCGACGCCCACAACATCGTCTTCCCCAACGGCCACTGCATGATCTACCGCATCCCGGACGGCACCGGCGGCCACCGCCTCAACTGGGTGCTCTACACCACGCCCCCGCAGGACGGCGGCCTCCACCCGGACCTGCGCACCCCTACCTCGCTCCCGCCCGGCCGCCTCAACTCCGAGCTCACCGACTGGCTGCGCGCCCTGGTCGCCGAGCACTTCCCGCCGTTCTGGGCGGACAAGGTGCTCGGCACACCCGCCGAGACCACCTTCATCCAGCCCATCTACGACCTGGTCGTCCCGCACTACACCTCGGGCCGCATGGCGCTCGTCGGCGACGCCGCCAGCGTCGCCCGCCCGCACGTCGGCGCCGGAAGCGTGAAGGCGCTCCAGGACGCGACCGCCCTGGAGGCGGCCTGGATCGCCGGGGACAGCTGGAAGGACGTACTGGAGCGGTACGACGCCGGGCGCGGCGCGGTCGGCTCCGCCATGGTGGCCCTCGCGCGCCGCATGGGCAGCACCCAGGTCGAGAACACCCCGGACTGGTCGGCCATGCACCAGCCCGAGTTCGACGCCTGGTGGCAGGACCAGAACAGCGGCTCCGACCGCAGCAGCGGCTTCGGCGGCCACAGCCTGAAGGCCACGTAACCGCGCGCGCGAGGGGGCGGCCGCCCCCTCGCGCCCGTCAGGACGCCGCGGGCGCGAGCTCCAGCGCCGCGTGCAGGGCCGTCGGGTCCTTACGGGCCTCGGCCCCGTCCAGCCGCAGCGCCACCCGGCCCGACGTCAGGACCGTGAGCGTGTCCGCGCACCCGGCCGCCGTCGCCGGACTCGGCGACACCAGGAGTACGGCGATGCCCTCATCGGCCAGCGTCGTCACCAGGTCGTGCACCTGACGGACCAGGGCCGGCGCCAGGCCCTCCGTCGGCTCGTCGAGCAGCAGCACGCTCGGCGAACCGAGCAGCGCCCGGGCCAGGGCCAGCATCTGCTGCTCCCCGCCCGACAGGTCCGTGCCCCGGTTGCCCCGGCGCTCGCCCAGCCGCGGCAGCAGGTCGAGGACCCGCTCGGGCGTCCACACACTCGGCCGCGAGGCATCGCCCCGGCGCGGCGGACGGTGCGAGAGCCGCAGGTGCTCGGCGACGCTGAGGTTCGCGAAGACCCGCCGGCCCTGCGGTACGAGACCGATCCCGGCGCGGGCGATCCGGTGCGCCGGCTGCCCCGTCAGGTCCCGGCCGGCCAGCCGTACGGTGCCCGCGTCCGGGCGCATCAGACCGGCGACGGTGTGGACGAGCGTCGTCTTGCCCGCGCCGTTGTGGCCGACGACGGCGTGCACCGTGCCGGCGGGGACGGACAGGTCGAGGCCGTGGAGGACCGTGCCGCCGTGGTAGCCCGCGGTCAGGCCCGTGAGTTCGAGCATCGGGGGTCGGTCATCCTCTCGCTTCGGGGCTGCCGGCGAGGGGCCTCACTGGCGCCGTGTTCTGATACGCGTCGCGGACCTCCGGGTGGGCGAGCGCCTCCCCGGTCGGCCCGGTCACCAGCACCCGCCCGGCGGCCAGCACGGTCACCGACGTGGCGACCTGGGCGACCACCTCGACGTGGTGCTCGACCAGGACGACCGCCACGCTCGCGGGCAGCGCCCCGAGGATGGAGAGCAGCCGCCCGATGTCGCCGTCGGTCAGCCCGGCCGCCGGCTCGTCCAGGAGCAGCAGCCGGGGATCGCCCGCCAGGGCCGCGGCCAGGTCCAGCATCCGCCGCTGCCCGTGCGAGAGCTCCGAGGCCGGCCGGTGCGCCAGGTGCGCGAGCCCGACGGTCTCCAGGTGCTGCCCCGCCGACTCGGTGTGCAGCCGGTAGCGGGACGGGCTGCGCCAGGCGCCCCGGCGCTTCGGGTGGTGCGCCCAGCCGGCCAGCACGATGTTGTCCAGCACCGTCAGCTCGCCGATGACGGAGGGCTGCTGGAAGCTGCGCGCGATGCCCAGCCGGCTGCGCTTCGCGGTGGACGCCCGGGTGACGTCCGCACCGTTCAGCGCGATCGTGCCCCGGTCGGGCCGGTCGGTGCCGGCGATCAGGTTGAGCAGGGTCGTCTTGCCGGCGCCGTTGGGGCCGATGACGGCGTGCCGGGCGCCCGGCGGCAGCCGCAGCGACACGTCGTCCACGGCGGTGAGGCTGCCGTACCTGCGGGTGAGGTGGCCGAGGTCCAGCACGGGGGCCGGCTCTGCGGCATCGGGCGTCATGGCGAGACCTTCCCGGCGGGGGACACGGTGGGCGCGGCGGGTGCGGGGCGGCGGCCGACGACGATACGCAGACCGGCCAGACCGCGCGGCAGCAGATACACGGCGGCGATGAACAGCGCGCCGAGCAGCAGTGGCCCGTGACCGGGCCAGGAGCCGGCCACCCAGTCCCGGGTGAACACGATCAGCCCGGCGCCGAGCAGTGCGCCGATGACCGATGTCGTACCGCCGATGACGACCGCGAGCAGCGCGAACGCGGCGATCTCGAACCCGACGTCGGCGGGGGAGAGGTACTGCTGCACGGTGACCATCAGCGAGCCGCCGACCCCGGCCAGCGCACCGGCGCAGATGTGGGCCACCAGCAGATAGCGCCCCACGGGGTGTCCGGACGCGCGCATCCGCGCCTCGGCGCCCCGGGTCCCGGTCAGCAGCTTGCCGGCCGGGGAGCGCAGCACCAGCAGGGTGAGGGCGACGGCGACGACCGCGACGACCGCCGCGTACACGTACAGCTCGCGCTCCTCGGTCATGCCCTCGCCGCCCCACAGCGCCCGGGTGGCCGGGAAGCCGACCAGCCCGTCGGCGCCGCCCGTCAGGGACTTGACCTGGTTGATCACCGCACTGGTCAGCTCGCCCACCGCCAGGGTGATCATCAGCACCGTCGTGCCCCGGGCGCGGATGACCGCGGGTCCGGTCACCGCCGAGAACACGGCGGCCGCGAGCGCCGACAGGACGATCTGGACCGGGCCCACCGTCCACCCGGCGTCGGCCAGGTTGGCGGTGGCGTACGCGCCGACGGCGAACGGGGCGGTCTGGCCGAGCGTCGGCAGACCGGCGTACCCGGTCAGGACGGTGACGCTGACCGCGAGCAGCCCGAGGGCCAGGGCGGACCCGGCGAGCGAGATGCTGTACGAGTCGAGCATCCCCGGCAGCGCGAACAGGACGGCGAGCAGCACCAGCAGCGGCACGGCCTGCCGCCACCCGGCCGAGTGCAGCCAGGCACCGAGCCGCCCGGGGACAGCCGGAGCGGGCGCCTCAGCTGTGCGCGGCCGGTTCTCCCACCGCGCCGCGAGGAGCCTGCGCAGCCGGGAGACCGGGTCGGAGGACGGCCCCCGCTCCTCGTGCGCCTCCGGCTCCGTGAAGCGGGAGCGGAACACCAGGACCGCCGCCATCGCGGCGAACAGCAGATACGGCGCCAGGTCCGGCAGCACCGAGACGCCCAGGGTCTGGACCTCGCCCACGGCGACGGCCGCGGCGAACGTCGCCCACAGCGAGCGCAGTCCGCCGAGGACGACGACCACGAGGGACAGCATCAGCACGTTCTCGGAGGTGCCGGGCCCGGGGCCGATGATCGGCGCCCCGAGCACGCCCGCCGCACCGGCCAGCGCGCCCGCCGCGGCGAGCACACCGGTGTGCACGGCGCGGGGGTTGTGGCCGGTGGCGGCGAGCATCTGGGGGTCGTCCGCCGACGCGCGTACCGCCGCACCCACCCGGGTCCGGGTGAGCACCCACGTACCGAAGGCCGCCAGGACGACGGCCATGGCGATGAAGCAGAGCCGGTAGGCGGGGTAGCGGTGGCCCAGCAGGTGGACCGAGGAGTCGAGCGCGCCGGGGACGCGCACCGGCAGCTCGTCGGCCCCGAAGAACTGGATCAGCAGGTCCCCGCCGGCCAGGGCGATCCCGAACGTCAGCAGGGCCTGCGCCAGATGCCCACGCCGGGCGAGCGGAACCGTGGCGGCGGAGAGCCCCGCCCCGGCGAGGGCCGCGGCCGCCGTTCCGGCCGCGAGCCCGAGGACGAGGCCGCCCCACGTTCCGTCGCTCAGCTCGGCGCCGGTGTAGGCGCCGATCGCGTACAGCATGCCGTGCGAGAGGTTCAGTACGCCGGCCGTGCCGAACGCGAGACTCAGGCCGGCGGCGACCACGAACAGCAGCAGCCCGTAGGCCACGCCGTCCACCGCCGGCACGAGGTGGGCATCGAGCAGATCCATGTCAGCCGCCGAGCGTCGCCAGGTCCTGGACCATGACGTTGGACAGCTGGTTGCCGTCCGGGCGCACCTGGCGCAGGTACCACGTCTGCACCGGGGCGTGCGCCTTCTCGCTGAACTCCCAGTTGCCGCGCGGGCTGTCGATCTGGCCCAGGCCCGCGATGGCCTTGTTGATCGTCTGCGGCGTCACGTCACCCTTCTTCGCGGCGTCCGCGATCGCCTTGTCGAGCACGGCCGCGGCGTCGTAGGACGACATCGCGTACGTGGTCGGCTGGGTGTCGTGCTCGGCGGTCCAGTCGGCGGCGAACTTGCGGTTGGCCGCGTTGTCGAGGTCCGGCGCGTAGTTCAGGACGGAGTAGATGTCCTTGGCGGCCTGGCCCTCGGCCTGGAGCACGCTGCCCTCGGTGACGAAGGCGGTGTACAGCGGCAGGTCGGCGACGTCGGACTGCGCGTACTGCTTGGCGAAGTCGATCGCGGCCTTGCCGGCGTAGAAGCAGTAGACCGCCTTGGCGTCGGTCTTGGCGATCTCCGCGAAGTACGGCATGAAGTTGGTCGTCTTCGGGAACGGCGTCCACTTGGTCTTGCCGTCGGGGTTGGCGAGCTTGCCGCCGATGCGCTTGAACTCGTCGGTGAACCCGCGCAGTTCGTCGTAACCGCCCTGGTAGTCCGGTCCGATCGCGTAGACCGGGCCGTCCACCTTCTCCTTGACGTACGGGGCGATGGCCTTGCCCGGCTCGTCGGACATGAAGCTCGTCGTCCACACGTACTCGGGGTCCTTGACCTCGGGACGGGCGTTGGAGCCGAGGAAGGGGATCTTCGCCTGGCCGACCAGCGGCAGCACCGCGTTGACCGAGCCACCGCTGACCAGGCCGGTCAGCACGTCGACCTTGTCCTTCTTGACCAGCTTGGTGGCGGCCGGGACGGCGGTCGGCGGACCGTCGCCCTCGTCGGCCACGACGAGATCGACCTTGTACCCGCCCAGCTTGTTGTCGTGCGTCTTCAGGTACAGGTCGAAGCCGTCGCGCAGGTCGGTGCCGACCGGCTTGTAGGTGCCGGAAAGCGAGGCGACCAGGCCGACCTTGACGGTCTTGTCGCCGGAGCCGCTGTCACTGCTGCATCCGGTGACGGCGGCCAGGCCGAGGGCGAGGGCGGCGGCACCGACGGGCCGGACGAATCTGCGGTGGCGGGTACGGCGGGGTATGTCGAAGAACATGAGTGCTCTCATCGGGGGAGTGTCGGGCAACGGTGTGACCCGTCCGCGGAGTCGGCTCCGCGGACGGGTCGGTACGGCCGGGGGACGGCCGGTCAGAGCGAGGAACGGACCTGGGGGGACAGCGAGTCGCCGACCTGGTTGATCAGCTCGGACATCATGTAGCTGACCTCGCCGATGTCCGCGTCCCTGGTGGTCATGACCAGGAGCGAGGCACCGCTGGAGACGGCCATGGAGAACATGTAGCCGCCCTCCATCGCGGTGAGGCTGTGCTCCACCGGGTCGGTGTCGGTGAGCTGCGCAGCCGCGGACAGCAGGTTCACGACGCCGGAGGCGATGGCGGCCAGCCGGTCGGCGTCGTCGCGCTCCACGCCGGTGTACGCGAGCGCGAGTCCGTCCACGGACACGGCTATCGCCTGGGTGACTTCCGGGATGCGTCCGGCGAAGTCGCTCAGGATCCAGCTCAGGTCGGTGGGTGAGGTCATTTCTTGGTCCGTTCGGTGTCGTCATTGTTGGCGGGACGCCCGCGGGGGTTCGTGCTCCGGCTGATGCCCTGGGCGTAGGCCGCCAGGACGTCGGATACCTGTCGGGAGTCCCGTCGGCGGGGGGTCGGCCGCGGCGCACCGGCGCCGGGCCGCTGCTCGGTGGCGGCCCGCTTCTCCCGTACCGGCCACTGCTGGGGCGCGGTGCGCTTCCGGACCGGGAGGCCCGAGGCGCTGACGCCCGCGATGCGCGAGGCCGGCTCGTCGTGCACGGGGTGCGGGGCGGGTGCGTCGGCGACCTCGGTACGGGCCGGGGCCTGGTGTTCCTCGCGCGTGCCCGGGGCGGCCGGGGCGCCCGCGCGGGCGCCGACGCCCGCGCCGACCGGGCGGCCGACCCGTCCGCGTACGGTGTCCTGCTTCCGGCGGGTGACGACCGTCCGGGGCGACTCGAAGCCGTTCGCCGTCGGCGGCGCCGGTTCCTCGGACACCTCGGCCAGCACCTCCTTGGGGAGGGTGACCTCGGCGATGGTTCCGGGGCCCGAGGAGTCGCGCAGCTCGACCACGATGCCGTGCCGGGCGGCGAGGCGCGCCACCACGTGCAGACCCATGGACCGCACGTCCCCGATGCCCGCCTTCGGCTCGCGCAGCCCGGCGTTGAGCACGGCGCGGCGGTCCGGCGTGATCCCCACGCCCTCGTCCACGATCTGGACGACGGCCCGGTCCCAGAGCCGCCAGACGGCGACCCCGACCTGGGCGTCGGGCGGGGAGAAGCGGGTGGCGTTGTCGAGGAGTTCCGCCAGGATGTGCGCGACGTCGTGCACGGCGCGGGCGGCGATGCCGATACCCGCCTCGATCGCGCCGAGGGACACCCGGTCGAAGCGCTCGATCTGCTGGGCCGCCGCGACGATGACGGTGGAGCAGCCGATGTCGGCGGAGCGCACCCGGGCGTTGCCGTAACCGCCCAGCACCAGGAGGTTGTTGGTGTTGCGCTCCATGCGGATCGCGAGGTGGTCCAGCGCGAAGAGCGTCTTCATGCGCTCCGGGTCGGCCTCGTCGCGCTGCACCGTGTCCAGCTCGGACACCATGACGCTGGTCAGCTGGGCGCCCCGGCGGGCGACCCGGACCAGGGTCTCGGCGAACTGCTCGTGCACCCGGGCCTGTTCGGCCGCGAGGCGCACGGCCTCGTGGTGGACGGCGTTGAACGCCTCGCCGACCTCACCGATCTCGTCCCCGCTCGTGGTCTCGACGGGGTTGCCGGTGCGTTCGGCGACCTGCTCGGGCGTGGCCCCGCTCAGCGCGCCGGGCTGGGACAGCTCGCTCATGACGGCGGGCAGCCGGGTGTGGGCCACCTCGTGCGCGGCGTTGCGCAGGTCGCGCAGCCGGCGGATCATGACCCGGCCGAGGCGGACGGCGACGAGGACGACACCGACCAGGGTCAGCAGGACGAGGGCGACCTCGCCGCCCGCGGTCCACAGCAGCCTGGTGCGCTCGGCGTCGACGGTGGCGGCGACCGAGTCGTCGATCCGCTCCTCGACCTGGTGCAGCAGGTTCTGCCGGTCGTCGGACGCCTTCTGCCACTCCTCGGGGGTGACGCCGATCGGCTTGCTGGTGTCCGTGCGGCCGATCCGGTCTTCCAGCTTGCGGGACTCCAGGGCCTTCGGGCCGGAGAGGGTGCGCTCCAGCCAGGACCGCCACTCGCTCGGGCCGAGGCTGAACATCACGCTCGTCGACTCGGTGTAGCCGAGCCGGCTCGCGTCGAAGGTGCGCTGGGAGGCCGCGGTGAAACCACCGGCGGCCTGCGCCCTCATGACGGTGATCTGCTGCTGCGCGGTGTGCTCGGCGGCCTCGGAGAGCGCCGCGGACGCGCGGATGCGGTCGGCGATGTCGGCGTCGACACCGTCGGCCTGCGCGATGCCGTCGCGGTAGCCGTTGAGGTCCGCGATCACGATCCGGTAGCCGAAGGCGAGCGCGGAGATGGTGGTGCTGCCCGAGCGCACCTGGGCGCGCAGGGCGGGGAGTTCATCGACGAAGCGGTCGATGCGGTCCAGTGCCTCCTGGGCGCTTCCGGGCACCTCGGAGAGTCCGCCGGTACGGCTCTTGAAGGCGGCGATGCTCTTGTCGGTCGCGTCGGAGCTCGCCTGGAAGGCGGACGAGTCACCCTGATCGGAGACCAGAGCGGTGGCTGCGGCGCGCTCACGCTGCAGCTGGTGAGTTAAATCGGCTGCGCCGGCGGCGACGTCGACCATGTCGGCCAGCCGGTTCGCCTGGAGTGCCTGGTTGGTGGCGGGTGCGAGGGCCAGGGCCGAGAACGTGACCGCGACGGTGAGGGGAGCGGTGACCAGCAGGACGAGGCGGCGATTGATTTTCACTGCGCGGCTCCGTCGCCGGAACCGGGCTTGAGTATCGGTGACACGCAGATACCTGTTAACGGGTTGTGGGGTGTCGGTAGGGACGCTCGTACATCGTGCACACAGTTACGGATGGGACGGGTGGGGCGGATGGGGCTCGCATTGCGCGGCTTGATCCTATGCCTAGTGCACAACGCCGGATGCGTGCAGCGTCGAAAATTTGCGTTCAGTTAGATGCGCGAAAGCGGTCGGATTCGGTCAAGTCTGGCTGTGGGGTGCCTGATTGGCCCTGGTGTGCGCGGGCTGACAGCCTCCACACAGATGCGCGAAGTCGGGAGGATTCGCGTCCGATTAGCGAAGGCGACGATGCGGCACCGCGTCTGCACCGCAGCGAACAGGCCATACTGAAAAGGCACATGACCTCCACGGCACGCCGCCTTGACGTGATTCATGACAGCACCATGACGCCGCCATGACAGCGCCCGCCCGGCCACCACGGGCCGAGCGGGCGAGGGGAGTTGCTCAGGCGCCCACGTACTGCGCCAGGTGCTCGCCCGTGAGGGTGGAGCGTGCGGCGACCAGGTCCGCGGGGGTGCCCTCGAAGACCAGGGTGCCGCCGTCGTGGCCGGCCCCGGGGCCCAGGTCGATGATCCAGTCCGCGTGCGCCATCACGGCCTGGTGGTGCTCGATGACGACGACCGACTTGCCGGAGTCCACCAGCCGGTCGAGCAGCCCCAGCAGCTGCTCCACGTCCGCGAGATGCAGTCCGGTGGTCGGCTCGTCCAGCACGTAGACGCCGCCCTTCTCGCCCATGTGCGTGGCGAGCTTCAGCCGCTGCCGCTCACCGCCGGAGAGCGTGGTCAGCGGCTGGCCGAGGCTGAGGTAGCCCAGCCCGACGTCCACCAGCCGTTCGAGGACCCGGTGCGCGGCCGGCGTACGCGCGTCACCGGAGCCGAAGAACTCCTCGGCCTCGGCGACCGACATCGCGAGCACCTCGCTGATGTCCCGTCCGCCGAACCGGTATTCGAGCACCGACGCCTGGAACCGCTTGCCCTCGCACTCCTCGCAGACCGTGGCGACGCCCGCCATCATCGCCAGGTCCGTGAAGACGACGCCCGCGCCGTTGCACGTCGGGCACGCCCCCTCGGAGTTGGCGCTGAACAGCCCCGGCTTCACGTCGTTGGCCTTGGCGAACGCCTTGCGGACCGGGTCGAGCAGCCCGGTGTACGTGGCCGGGTTGCTGCGCCGCGAACCGCGGATCACGCTCTGGTCGACGGTCACCACACCGTCCCGCCCGGCCACCGAACCGTGGATCAGCGAGCTCTTCCCGGACCCGGCCACACCTGTGACGACGGTCAGCACGCTGAGCGGGATGTCCACGTCGACGCCGCGCAGGTTGTTCGCCGACGCGCCCCGCACCTCCAGCGCACCGGTGGGCTTCCGGGTGTCCGCCTTGAGCGTGGACCGGTCGTCGAAATGGCGCCCGGTGACGGTGTCCGAGGCGCGCAGCCCGTCGACGGTGCCCTCGAAGCAGACGGTGCCGCCCGCCGTACCGGCGCCGGGGCCGAGGTCCACGATGTGGTCGGCGACCGCGATCGTCTCCGGCTTGTGCTCCACCACCAGCACGGTGTTGCCCTTGTCGCGCAGGCGCAGCAGCAGGTTGTTCATCCGCTGGATGTCGTGCGGGTGCAGCCCGGCGGTCGGCTCGTCGAAGACGTACGTGGTGTCGGTCAGCGAGGAGCCGAGGTGGCGGATCATCTTGACGCGCTGCGCCTCGCCACCGGACAGCGTGCCGGCGGGGCGGTCGAGCGCGAGGTAGCCGAGTCCGATCTCCACGAACGAGTCGAGGGTCTCCCCGAGCGCGGTGAGCAGCGGCGCCACCGAGGGCTCGTCCAGACCACGGATCCAGGCGGCCAGGTCGCTGGTCTGCATCGCGCAGGCGTCCGCGATGCTGATGCCCGCGATCTTCGAGGACCTGGCGCCCTCGCTGAGCCGGGTGCCGTCGCAGGCCGGACACGTGGTGAAGGTGACCGCGCGCTCCACGAACGCCCGGATGTGCGGCTGGAGCGAGTCCTTGTCCTTGGACAGGAACGACTTCTGGATCTTGGGGATCAGCCCCTCGTACGTGAGGTTGACGCCCTCCACCTTGACCTTGGTGGGCTCCCGGTACAGGAAGTCCTGCATCTCCTTCTTGGTGAACTTCGCGATCGGCTTGTCCGGGTCGAGGAGGCCGGACTCGGCGTAGACCCGGACGGTCCAGAAGCTGTCGGACTTCCAGCCGGGGATCGTGAACGCGCCCTCGGAGAGGGACTTGGAGTCGTCGTAGAGCTGGGTGAGGTCGATGTCCGAGACGGTGCCCCGGCCCTCGCACTCGGTGCACATCCCGCCGGTCCGGTTGAAGGTCGCCTTCACGGTCTTCTTGTTGCCGCGCTGGACGGTGATCGCCCCGCTGGCCTTCACGGACGCGGTGTTGAAGGAGTACGCGCTCGGCGGGCCGATGTGCGGAGTGCCGAGGCGGCTGAAGAGGATGCGCAGCATGGCGTTGGCGTCGGTCGCCGTGCCCACGGTCGAGCGGGTGTCGCCGCCCATCCGCTGCTGGTCCACGATGATCGCGGTGGTCAGCCCCTCCAGGACGTCCACCTCGGGCCGGGCCAGGGTGGGCATGAACCCCTGCACGAAGGCGCTGTAGGTCTCGTTGATCAGCCGCTGCGACTCGGCGGCGATGGTGTTGAACACCAGCGAGCTCTTGCCGGACCCGGAGACGCCCGTGAACACCGTCAGCCGGCGCTTCGGGATCTCGATGCTGACGTCCTTGAGATTGTTCACGCGTGCCCCGTGCACACGGATCAGATCGTGGCGGTCGGCCGCGTGCGGCCGCGTACCTGTGGCCCTGCTCATGGTGTCTCCCTGGATTGGCGGGGCCCCCGCGCGGGTCCCACCCGGCGGCCGTCCCCCGTACACCGCCTCACGCTAGCGGCGTCCCCGGCAGCGGGGCTTCTCGATTCCTGACCGGCCGCGTCACCTGCTTCGCCACGCAGGACGGCAGGCCCGCGGTGGCCTGCGCCGCCTTCTGCCGGTAGACGCTCGGCGGCATCCCGACCAGTTCCGTGAAGCGGGTGCTGAAGGTGCCGAGCGAGGAGCAGCCGACCGCGAAGCACGCCTCGGTGACGCCCAGGTCGCCCCGGCGCAGCAGCGTCATCGCGCGCTCGATGCGCCGGGTCATGAGGTAGCCGTACGGGGATTCCCCGTACGCCCGCTTGAACTCGCGGCTGAGGTGTCCCGCCGACATGTGCGCGCCGCGCGCCAGCGCCTCGACGTTCAGCGGCTGGGCGTAGTCGCGGTCGATCCGGTCGCGGACGCGGCGCAGCCGCGCGAGGTCGCGCAGGTTCTGCGCCGCGTCGGGTTTGCTCGTCACGCCCGAAGCGTACGTCGTGGGGGAGCGCCCCGCCCGGGTATCGCGCCCGGGCTCAGGTGCGGGTGGCCGTGCCGCAGTCCGAGGCGTCCCGGTCCCCCATGCGTTCGTCCATCGAGGTGCCCCGCTCGTACGGGTCGACCTCCGTGGCGCCGCCCGAGGGTCCCGGCTCCTTCTCGAAATCGGGGCGGAAGAAGCCGGAGATGTTCTCGCAGCCCCCGTTGGCGGAGTCCAGCCGGTACGACGTCAGCGAGAAGGTCCCCGGCTCCATGATCACCTCGCCGGGGTCGTCCCAGCTCATCACGATCTCCCGGCGGGCGATCGTACGGGCGACCTCGTCGCCGTCCCCGGAGGCCCGCACGACGGCGTAGACGAAGGTGACGTCGGCGGTGACCTCGACCGCGCCCCGCTCGCCCTCCCGGTACGTGAGCTCGCCGCGCGTCTTGATCACGTCACCGGCCGGGCGCGCGTACGAGGGGTCGAAGCGGCTGAACAGCAGCAGCGGGTCGGCGTCCCGGGTCGGGGAGTCGAACGCGTTCGCCAGGTACTCCTTGATGCCGGGCTGCTTCGTGTTGAGGGCCGCGATCGCCTGCGCCGGCCGTTCCCCGCGCAGCACCGCCGGATCGAGGCCGGAGTCGGAGAGGAAGGCCAGGCTGTTGTCGAGCGCGTCGGACACCTGCTTCTCGCTCATCCACCCGGTCGCCCGCGCCGAGGGCATCGTGATCCCGGCCGTCCCGGCGGCCCAGTGCTCGGCCGGTGACCCCTTGAACGGGTCGTCCAGCGTGGGCCGCCCGGGCGTCGCCGCCGTGGGGTCGCCCCCGCCGTGGAAGCCGAGCCAGCCGGCCGCCCGGCCCGGGACCAGCGCCACGACGAGCAGCGCGACGACGATCACCAGGCCCACCACGTACCAGACCCGGCCGCGTCGCCGGGGCGGCTGGTGGGTGCGCCATCCCGGGGGCGGGCCGGTCTCCTCGCGCAGCCGCTGGGCCACCATCCGGGCCCGGGCGGACGGCTCCTCGGGGGCGCCGGGGGTCCCGGCCTCGGCCTCCCGCAGGAAGCGCTCCCACTCCTCGTCCGGTATGGATGACCCGCCCGTGTCCACGCTGTGCCCCCGCTGATCCGTTTTCCGTATCATCACACAGCCCGGTGACACCCAACCGGCCACCGGGCTGACGTGGTTGAGACCCCGGGTGTTACGGCTTGCGGCCGACCGCGACGTAACCGGGGGTGACGACCTCGCCCGTGCCGGGGACCGGCTCGCCGAGCTCGGGGTGCCATGCCTCGGCGGCGACGATGCCGGGCTCCACGATCTCCAGGCCGTCGAAGAACGAGGCGAACTGGTCGCGGGTGCGCGGCGCCAGCGTCAGGGTGTTGGCCTTGTACATCTTGTCCACCTCGCGCGCCTCCTCCGGGTGGAAGTCGGCGGTGATCTGCGAGATGACCATGTAGCTGCCGGGGGCGAGCACGTCGGTCAGCCGGCGCACCAGCTCGTACGCGCCGTCCTCGTCGCTCACGAAGTGCAGCAGCGCGATCATCGACAGCGCGACCGGCTGGCTGAAGTCCAGTGTCTTGCCCGCGTGTTCGAGGATGGTGTCGACGTTCCGCGCGTCCGCCTGCACATAGTCGATGACGCCCTCGGGCGAGCCCTTGAGCAGCGCCTCGGCGTGGGCCAGCACGATCGGGTCGTTGTCGCAGTAGACGACCCGGGTGGCGGGCGCGGCCTCCTGGGCCACCTGGTGCAGGTTGGGCTCGGTGGGTATCCCGGTGCCGATGTCGAGGAACTGGCGGACGCCCTGGGTGGACAGCCAGCGCGTCGCGCGGTGCATGAAGGCGCGGTTGATCTTCGCCATCACCGGGACGTTCGGCTCGACGGCCAGCATCTGACGGCCCATGGCCTCGTCCACCGGGTAGTTGTCCTTGCCACCCAGGAACCAGTCGTACATCCGCGCGGGATGCGGCTTGCTGGTGTCGATGAGCGGGGCGGTGCGGTCGTTCTCCGGTCGGGACATGGCCAACTCCAGGGTGCGGGAGGTGCTGCGGATGATCAGCTCGGGCCCACCTTAAGCAACTCGGCCGCCGAGCAGGGAGAGTTCGGTTGCCGATGACAGTTACCAATGCGTAACTTACTCATGGGTTACCACTGGTAAGCCCCGCTGTTAGCTTGCGCTCACCCGTACTTCCGGAGCAGAGCGAGGAGTGAGCCTTGAGCCGCAAGGACCGTTCGCGTTCCACCCTTCCCCCACACCGCGTCCGTCCCCTCCGCGCCGCGGCCGTCGCCGTGACCGCGGCGGCCTGCGTGGCCGCGTACGCCGCGCCCGCGTCGGCCACGGACGGCACCGAGCCCGTCGTGTCCCGGGGCGTGACCATCCCCGCCTTCTACGACCCGCCCGCCCAACTGCCCGCCGCCAACGGGGCGCTGATCCGGACCGAGCCCCTGCCGCTCGCGCTGAGCCTGCCGGGCCTGGACGGCCGCCCGATGCCGGGCACCGCCACCCGCCTCATGTACCGCACGACCGACTCCAACGGGCAGCCGGCCGCGGTGACCGGCGCCTATATCGAGCCCTCGGCCGCCTGGAAGGGCGGCGGCGCCCGCCCGCTGGTCGCGCTGGCCTCCGGCACCATGGGCCAGGGCGACCAGTGCGCTCCCTCACTGGCCCTCCAGCACCCGCTGGCCGTCACGCCCGAGTCCGTGTCGATCGGCTACGAGACCCTGTCCGTCTACCGGCTGCTGGCCGCCGGTGTCGCCGTCGTCGTCACCGACTACGTGGGCCTCGGCACCACCGACCGCCTCCACACCTACGTCAACCGGGTGGACGAGGGCCACGCGCTGCTCGACGCGGTCCGCGCCGCACACCAACTGCCCGCCACCTCGCTGACCGGAGCGTCCCGGACGGGCCTGTACGGCTACAGCCAGGGCGGCGGGGCCAGCGCGTCGGCCGCTGAACTCCAGCCCTCGTACGCCCCCGAGATCCAGCTCGCCGGGACCTATGCCGGGGCGCCGCCCGCCGACCTGACCGCGACCATGAAGGGCATCGACGGCAGCGCCCTCGCCGGGGCCCTCGCCTGGTCGATCAACGGTTTCGCGCAGGCCGACGCGGATCTGCGGGACGTCGTGGAGGCCAACATCAACGACGCCGGGCGGGCCGCGCTGAAGAACGCCTCGACCATGTGCGTCGGCGACGCGATCCTCGGCTACGGCTTCGCGAAGAGCTCCAAGTGGACGACGACGGGCAAGTCCCTCGGCGAGATCATCGCCGCCGAGCCCAAGGCGCAGGCCGCGCTGGACAAGCAGCGCATCGGCACCCTCAAGCCGACCGGCCCGGTGCGGGTGGCGACCGGCATCCAGGACGACATCGTGCCGCACCGCCAGGCGCGTCAGCTCGCCGTCGACTGGTGCCGCAAGGGCGGCGACGTCACGTACGACGCCGTCATCCTGCCCAACCTCGGCGACAAGATCCTCACCAACCACATGGTCCCGCTCCTCACCGACCAGGGCGACGCCATCTCCTGGATGACCGACCGCCTCGCCGGCAAGCGGACCACCTCCAACTGCTGGTCGATGCCGATCCAGCCCTGATCGCGGTCCTCCAAGCCCGCCCCGGTCCGCCCGGGGCGGGCTTTTCCGTGGAACCGCCGGCGTAAACCGCTGTCGTACGGGCCACGGCGAGGCGATCATGGTCGGCGGACCCGACCCGCGACCCCGAGGACCTCATGCCGCTGCCCGTACCCGCAGACCCGACCGTGCTCCACCCGATGCCCGGCCAGCCGAGGGTGGTGCAGCTCAAGCCGCTGGTGACCTCGCCGCTGATCGAGGTGGGGGAGTACTCGTACTACGACGACCCGGACGACGCCACCGCGTTCGAGACCCGCAACGTGCTGTACCACTACGGCCCGGAGAAGCTGGTCATCGGCAGGTTCTGCGCGCTCGGCACGGGCGTGCGCTTCCTGATGAACGGCGCCAACCACCGCATGGACGGCCCCTCCACCTTCCCGTTCCCCACCCTGGGCGGCTCCTGGGCCGACCACTTCGACCTGCTCGCCGGGCTGCCGAACCGGGGCGACACGGTCGTCGGCAACGACGTCTGGTTCGGCCACGGCGCGACCGTGCTGCCCGGCGTGCGGATCGGGCACGGCGCGATCATCGGCAGCGGCTCGGTGGTCACCAAGGACGTGCCGGACTACGGGATCGTCGGCGGCAACCCGGCCCGGCTGCTGCGCACCCGCTACGAGGAGAAGGACGTCGCCCGACTCCTCGCGCTGGCCTGGTGGGACTGGCCCGCCGAGCACATCACCGCCCACATCCGGACCCTCATGTCCGGCACGGTGGACGATCTCGAAGCGGCCGCGCCCGGCGCGTGACGGCCCCGCAGCCCGGCCCGCGCCCCGGGAAACCGTGTGCGCGCGGACCGGGCGGCCGTTAGGGTCGCGGCATGAACATCGTGCAGCTCTACGGCTGACGCGGCCGGGGCCCGTCCCCGACCCCGTCCGGCACACCGCATCCACGCGCCCACCGTCCGGCCCTCGCCGGGGTGGCGGCGCGGCGGTCTGCCGTATCCACTTCCGCCGCAGAACTGAAACGAGTGATTCCGTATGTCACGCCGCCCTGCCCATATCGCCATGATCGGCATCCCCGCCGTGAGCCATGTGCTGCCGAGCATCGAGGTCATCCGCGAACTGGTGGCCCGCGGCCACCGCGTCACCTACGCCAACGACCCGGTGATGGCCGAGCGCATCGAGGCCACCGGCGCCACCTTCGTGCCGTACGACTCCGTGCTCCCGGTCGGTGACAACGTCTGGCCCGACGACCCGATCGCCGCCATGGGCCTCTTCCTGGACGACGCCGTCCAGGCCCTGCCGCAGCTGCGGGCCGTCTACGACGAGGACCCGGCCGACCTGTATCTGTACGACATCGGCGCGTACCCGGCCCGGGTGCTCGCCGAGTCCCAGGACCGCCGCCTGATGCAGCTGTACCCGACCTTCGTCGGCTGGCGGAGTTACGAGAAGGACGTGGCGGCCCAGTTGTGGACGCTGCCCGGGGCAGACGCGTACCGCGCGCGGTTCACCGACTGGCTGGCCGGGAACGGCGCGACCACGCGGGACATGGACGCCTTCACCGGCCGCCCCGACGACACCCTCGCCCTGATCCCCCGGGCGATGCAGCCGCACGCGGACGACGTGGACATGGAAACCGTCACGTTCGTCGGGCCGTGCTTCGCCCGGCGCGGCGAGGAGCAGACCTGGACCCGGCCCGCCGGGGCGGAGAAGGTGCTGCTGATCTCGCTGGGCTCCGCGTACACCAACCGCCCGGAGTTCTACCGCAATTGCCTGGCGGCCTACGGCGACCTGCCCGGCTGGCACGTGGTGCTCCAGGTCGGCAAGCAGACGGACCTGGCGGAGCTCGGCACCGTACCCGGCAATGTCGAGGTGCACCGGTGGGTGCCCCAACTGGCCATCCTCCAGCAGGCGGACGCCTTCGTCACCCACGCCGGGATGGGCGGCAGCTCCGAGGGGCTGTACAGCGGGGTGCCGATGATCGCCGTGCCGCAGGGCGTCGACCAGTTCATGAACGCCGACAAGCTCGTCGAACTGGGCGTCGCCCGCCGCGTCGACACCGACGACGCCACCCCGGAGGCCCTGCGCGAAGCGCTCACCGCGCTCGTCGACGATCCCGAGGTCGCCCGCCGTTCGGCGCGCCTGCGCGAGGACGCCCGGACGGAGGGCGGCACCCGACGGGCCGCCGACCTGGTGGAGGAACTGCTCGGCTGAGACGTGCCCGGCCGGGGCGGGAGCGGGTTGTCCGCGCTCACCGCCCCGGCCGGGCACCGCAGTTGAGGGTATGTCAGCCCTTGCGGGTGTTGATCTCCTCGGTGAGCTGGGGGACGACGGCGAAGAGGTCGCCGACGACGCCGTAGTCCACGAGGTCGAAGATCGGGG
>NZ_JBIWCN010000017.1:0-196690 GCF_044761525.1 Streptomyces sp. NPDC097595
CAGCGCCGATGGTACTGCAGGGGGGACCCTGTGGGAGAGTAGGACGCCGCCGAACTCCTTTTAGGAAGAGCCCCGTGCCCTTGTGGCACGGGGCTTTTTCGCGTTCCGACCCTTTAAAGTCGTGCCATGCGCTACGAACTTGTCATCTTCGACAACGACGGTGTGCTCGTGGACAGCGAGCCGATCTCCAACACCATCCTGGCCGGCTACCTCACGGAGCTGGGCCACCCGACTTCGTACGAGGAGTCCCTGCGGGACTACATGGGGTCCGCCGTGCACCGCGTCCACGACCTCGTCCAGGAGCGGACCGGGACCAAGCTGCCCGAGGACTTCGACGTCACCCTCCACTCGCGGATCTTCGCCGCGTTCGAAGCGGAGCTGGAGCCCGTCCCCGGCGTCGACGACCTCCTGGGCAAGCTGGTCGCCGACGGCGTCCCGTACTGCGTCGCCTCCTCCAGCAGCCACCAGCGCATCCGGGTCAGCCACCGGAAGACCGGGCTCGACCAGTGGTTCGAGGAGGAGTGGATCTTCAGCGCCGAGGACGTCGGCCGGGGCAAGCCGGCGCCCGACCTCTTCCTCCTCGCCGCCGAGCGCATGGGCGTCGCGCCCGAGCGGTGCGTCGTCATCGAGGACAGCCCGCTCGGGGTCGAGGCGGCCCGGGCGGCGGGCATGGACGTCTACGGGTTCACGTCGATGATGCCGGCGGACCGGCTGGCCGATGCGACCAGGTGTTTCTCCGACATGAGCCAGCTGCCGGAATTGCTTGCCTGACGCGTCTACCCACGGGTAGAAACTGGCTCTACGCTCGCCGCCATGACAGATGCACGGTTGCGGCACGGCAGGGCGTCCCTCGCGTTGAGCTTCTTCGTGCAGGGGGCCACCTTCGCCCTTCTGGTGACGCGGATCCCCGCCATCCAGGACCGGTACGGGATATCCGACGGCCTGCTGCCCGTGTTCCTCGCCGCCGTCCCGATCCTGGCCGGGGTGGGCAGCGTGCTCACCGAGAAGGTGGTCGCCCGGGTACGGCCGCGCGTGGTCCTGCGGTGGACGCAGCCCGTCGTCCTCCTCGCGCTCCTCGGCGTCGGCGCCGGCAGCGAGCTCTGGCAGGCCGCCGTCGCGCTCGGGGCGTTCGGTCTCGCCGTCGGCGCGCTGGACGCGTCCATGAACATGATGGGCGTCAGCCTCCAGCGGGCGTACGGGCGTTCCATCATGCTCGGCTTCCACGCCGCGTACAGCCTGGGCGGGATCGCGGGGGCCTCGATGGCCTGGGCCGGGGCGCACTGGGACCTGTCGTTGCTGGTCTCGTACCTTCCGGCGGTCGTGGTGCTGCTGCCCGCGGCGTTCATCGGGAGCCGGTGGTACGTGGAGGGCGCCGAGGAGACACCGGAGAAGGGGACAGCCGGTGCGGCCGGAGCGGTCTCCTTCCGGCTGCTGCTTCCCCTGTGCCTGGTCATGGCGTTCGCGTACATCGGGGACTCGACGGTCTCCAACTGGAGCGCGAAGTACCTCCAGGACGTGCTGGGCAGTTCGGAGCAGCTGTCCACCGTCCCGTACAACGTCTACATGGTGACGACGCTGCTGGGGCGGGCCGTCGGGGACCTCGGGGTGCGGCGGTTCGGGGCGGTGGCCGTGGTGCGGGGCGGGACCGTGCTCGCGGCCGGCGGGTTCGCCGTGGTGGCCGTGGCCGGCGGGGCGTGGACCGGGATGCTCGGGTTCACGCTGCTGGGGCTCGGGCTGTGCGTGATCGTGCCGCAGACCTTCGCGGCGGCCGGGCGGATGTTCCCCGGGGCGAGCGACACCGCGATCGCCCGGCTGAACATCTTCAACTACGTGGGCTTCCTGGTCGGCTCCCCGCTCGTCGGGGCGCTCGGGGACGCCTGGAGCTACCGGGGCGCCATGCTCGTCCCGATGGTGCTGGTGCTGGCCACGCTCCTGTACGCCAAGTCGTTCGGCGCGGAACCCGCCCGATACGGTGGCGGGCATGAGCGGCCGCGCACAGCTGATGTGGGATGACGCAGTAACGGGCTACGACTTCGGGGAGAGCCACCCGATGGACCCGGTCAGGCTCGCCCTGACGATGGGCCTGGTGCGGGCGTTCGGGCTCGACCGGGCGGTCGACGTGGTCGCGGCCAAGCCCGCCGGGGACTCCACGCTGCGGCTCGTGCACCGCCCGGACTATGTGGCGGCGGTGAAGGCCGCCTCCGCCGACCCCCGCGCGGCCGACCAGAAATACGGCATCGGGACCATCGACGACCCCGCGTTCGCCGGGATGCACGAGGTGTCCGCGCTGATCGCCGGGCAGTCCGTGGCCGCCGCCGAGGCGGTCTGGCGCGGCGAGACCCGGCACGCCGTGAACTTCACCGGCGGGCTGCACCACGCGATGCCCGGCGGCGCGGCCGGCTTCTGCGTCTACAACGACCCGGCGCTCGCCATCGCCCGGCTCCTGGAGCTGGGCGCCGAGCGCGTCGCGTACGTCGATGTCGACGTCCACCACGGCGACGGCGTGCAGGCGGCCTTCTGGGAGGACCCCCGCGTCCTGACGATCTCCCTGCACGAGCACCCGCGCACCCTGTTCCCGCAGACCGGCTGGCCGGAGGAGACCGGGGCGGGGAGCGGCGAGGGCGGCGCGGTGAACGTGGCGCTGCCCGCCGGGACCGGGGACGCGGGGTGGCTGCGGGCCTTCCACGCGGTGGTGCCCGAGCTGCTGGCGGACTTCCGGCCGCAGGTGCTGGTGACCCAGCACGGGGCGGACACGCACTTCGAGGACCCCCTGGCGCACCTGGCGGTCTCGCTGGACGCGCAGCGCTCGGTGATGGCCGCGTGCCACGACCTGGCGCACACGTACGCCGACGACGGGCGCTGGGTGGCGCTCGGCGGCGGGGGTTACGCGGTGGTGGACGTGGTGCCCAGGTCCTGGACGCACCTGGTGGGCATCGCCGCGCACGCCCCGGTGGACCCGGAGGCGGTGATCCCGTCGTCGTGGCGGGACGAGGTGTACGCGCGGACGCGGCAGTTGGGGCCCGCGCGGATGACGGACGGGCGGACGCCCTCGTGGTCGGCCTGGGAGGACGGGTACGACCCGGCGGACCGGCTGGACCAGGCGGTGCTGGCCACGCGGCGGGCGGCCTTTCCGCTGCGGGGGCTGCTGACCTGATCCGGGCACGGGGACCCGCATCCGGGCACGGGACCTGTATCCGGGCACGGAAGGCCCCCGGGGTTACGGGGGTGAGTACGGTTTACGCCGACTGTGGGGCGTAATCGGGCTTTTGGCCCCTGGGCAGGCCGGTTCGGGCAGCATCGGTGGGGTGTTGAGCACCGGAGCGCTGCGTGCGCATCTGCTGGCGGCCCGCCTGGCCGGGCCCGTGGCCACCTCGCGTGAGGTGAGCCTGCGGAGTTATCGGCTGTTCGCGGCCAGGGACCCCCGGGTGACGCTCGGCCTCGACCCCGAACGGGGCTGGGGCGCGGGCGAGTTGCTGGAGCTGATGGCGGACAGGTGCGGGGTCTCGGACGATCCCGCGCATGTGTCCGGGCCCGATGTCATCGATCCGGAGCGGACGGTGGCGGGGCTCGACGCGTTCGCCGTACGGCTGGCGGACGCGGCGGCGCGGCGGGTGCCGGTGCTGTTCGGGACCGGACATCCGCACCGGCTGATCGGTTTCTACGCGGCGCTGGCAGACGCTTTGTCGTCGGCGGGCTGCCCTGTCCTCACCCCGGCGCAGGGGCGATGTATCGACATAACGACTCGGTTTGGCGTACGCACGTACAGCCTCGACTACGTACAGGGTGTCGCGCTGGTGCGTGAACCCGGCGCGGGGGCGGCCGGTGGTGGCACCGGCGCACACTCCCATTCGCCGCTGCCCGTACGGGTCGCGCTGGAGGCCGCCGCGGCCGGCCGCGGGCCCGTTCCGGAGCTGGTCGTCGGGGACCACGGATGGGTCTGCGGGGCAGGTCAGCTGGGCATCGAGGCGATGGGTCTCGCCGATACGGACGATCCCGCGCTGTTCGTCGGGGAGGCCGAGGGGCGGGTGGCGGTGGCCGTGCCGCTGGACGACGCGGTGCGGTCCGCGTACTACCTGCCGCTCACGCGCTATGTACTCAATCGCGCCTGTCTGTCACAGTAGCGGCCGATCGTCTCTCCTCTTCCCCACTTGCATCACCCGCCCCTAACCTGGGGAGTGAGCGCACAACGACGAAGAGTCACCGGAGGGGAAGCCGGTGCGCGTCTCGTGCGGAAGGTACAGGTGAGTCATGGCTGCTGACAGCGAGAGTCCTCTGAGCGAGGTCAAGTTTCTGACCGTGGCGGAAGTCGCCTCGGTCATGAGGGTGTCGAAGATGACCGTGTACCGCCTGGTGCACAGCGGTCATCTGCCGGCGATCCGGGTGGGCAGGTCCTTCCGGGTGCCGGAGCAAGCGGTTCACGAGTATCTGCGCGAGTCCTTCGTGGGGGTGGCATCGGCCTGAGATTCCCCTCGGATTACGTCCCTCACGCGGTGGCGGGTAGGCTAGGCCGACGTAGGTCGTGTGGGCCCAGACGCCCCGCACCAGTGAAGAAGAAGTGAGCGAGGGTAGTCGTGGGCTCTGTTATCAAGAAGCGGCGTAAGCGGATGGCCAAGAAGAAGCACCGCAAGCTGCTCAAGCGCACGCGCGTTCAGCGTCGCAACAAGAAGTAAGCGAACGCAGTTCGTGAATCCGCAGCCCTCCCGCCGTTCCGGCGGGAGGGCTGCGGTGCTGTATGCGGGGGTGTCCAGCGGTTACGGTGACGTCCTGACCGACCGAATACGGGAGACCGACGGAAGGCGCTGATCTTGGGGAAGGTCGTGCTCGTCACGGGAGCGGCCCGGCAGCTGGGCGGCCGTTTCGTCCGGCGCGTCCAGCGTGATCCGGACGTGGAGCGGGTGATCGCCCTCGACGCCGTGGAGCCGGAGCACGAGTTGGGCGACGCCGTCTTCGTACGGGAGGACATCCGCGGGCCCGCCGTCGCCAGAGTGCTCGCCGAGCACGACGTGGACACGGTCGTCCACCTGGACGTCAGCGGTTTCGCGCTCGGGGCCCAGGGGCGTACGGCGGTCAAGGAGACCAACGTCATCGGCACCATGCAGCTGCTCGGCGCCTGCCAGAAGGCCCCGGCGGTGCAGCGGCTCGTGGTGAAGTCCAGCACCGGTGTGTACGGCTCGGCGCCCCGCGATCCGGCGGTGTTCCACGAGAACACACCGCCCAAGTCGCTGCCCGGCGGCGGCTTCGCGAAGGACGCGGCCGAGGTCGAGGGGTACGTACGGGGCTTCGCCCGCCGCCGGCCGGACGTGGCCGTGTGCGTGCTGCGGTTCGCGAACATCCTGGGGCCCGACGCGGATTCGCCGCTGGCCGACTATCTGTCGCTGCCGGTGCTGCCGACCGTCTTCGGGTACGACCCCCGGCTCCAGTTCGTGCACGAGGACGATGTGATGGACGTCCTGTCCATCGCGTCGAGCGAGCCCAGGCGCGGGACGCTGAACAGCGGCACGTTCAACATCGCGGGCGACGGGGTGCTGTTGCTCTCCCAGTGCGCGCGACGGCTGGGGCGGCCGACGGTGCCGATGCTGCTGCCCGCCGTCACCTGGGTCGGGCAGGCGCTGCGGACGGTCGGCATGACGGACTTCTCGCCGGAGCAGATCCGGCTGCTCACCCATGGCAGGGTGGTGTCCACGGTCCAGATGCGCGAGACGCTGGGCTTCGCGCCGAAGTACACGACGGGGGAGACGTTCACGGCCTTCGCGCGCAGCCGGGCGCCGGGCCTGCTGCCGCCCCGTGCGGTGGGCAGAGCCGTGGACCGCGTGGCCGAGGCCGTGCCCCGGATCGCCGGGCCGGGCGGCTCAGGCGGCTCCGGAGGCGACACCCACCCGACCCCGAGCGCCAGGTAGAGGAGCGCAGCGACGATGGCGGATGCCAAGGTCATTCCGTTCGACGACGACCGTTCGCGGTCGGGAGGCGTGCCGCGCGCCGCGCGCCGGCGGCCTCCGGCACGCGGCACGGGGTCGGTGAGCTCCCTGCCGGGGCCCTCCGGCTCCCCGGACGCCTCGCCGCAGGGCCCGGAGGTGCCGCGCGACGGCGACGCGTCCGGCCGGGGCGCCTGGGACCGGCGGATCGCGGGCGGGCTCGCCTTCCTGCGGCGGCGGGTCACCGGTGAGTACGACGTGGACGAGTTCGGCTACGACGAGGAGCTGACCGACCAGGTCCTGATGTCGCTGCTGCGGCCGGTGTACGAGAAGTACTTCCGGGTCGAGGTGAAGGGCGTCGAGAACATCCCGGCCGAGGGCGGGGCGCTCATCGTGTCCAACCACTCCGGGACGCTGCCGCTGGACGGGCTGATGCTCCAGGTCGCGGTGCACGACCACCACCCGGCGGACCGGCATCTGCGGCTGCTCGCGGCGGACCTGGTCTTCATGCTGCCCGTGGTCAACGAGCTGGCCCGGAAGGCGGGGCACACCCTGGCGTGCGCGGAGGACGCGGAGCGGCTGCTGCGTCAGGGCGAGGTCGTCGGTGTGATGCCAGAGGGCTTCAAGGGGATCGGCAAGCCGTTCGGCGAGCGGTACAAGCTCCAGCGCTTCGGGCGGGGCGGCTTCGTGTCGACGGCGCTGCGGGCCGGGGTGCCGATCGTGCCGTGCTCGATCGTGGGCGCGGAGGAGATCTACCCGATGATCGGGAACGCGAAGACGCTGGCGCGGCTGCTCGGGTTCCCGTACTTCCCGATCACGCCGACGTTCCCCTGGCTGGGGCCGCTGGGGGCGGTGCCGCTGCCGACGAAGTGGACGATCCAGTTCGGTGAGCCGATCCCGACGGACGGCTATCCGCTGGAGGCGGCGGAGGACCCGATGCTGATGTTCAACCTGACGGACCAGGTGCGGGAGCAGATCCAGCACACGCTGTACAAGCTGCTGGTGCAGCGGCGGTCGGTCTTCTTCTGACGGCCGCCGCCGCACCGTGGGGCCCGGTCAGCCCTTCTCGTTCTCCGCGTCGATGCCGAGACCGCCGATGAGGCCCGGGAGCAGCGGCGGGATGGTGATGTCCGGCGACGGCGTCGAGCTCGGCGCCTGCTTCGACGGGCTGGTCGCGTCCGGGGACGGCGGGTCGAAGAGACCGTCCGTGCCGCCGCCGATCAGGCCGCCGGCCGGGCTGGAGCCCGCGTCCGAGGGGCGCGGCGAGGTGCTGGAGCCCGTACCGCCGTCCTCGTGGCGGCTGCTGGACGACGAGGGCGACGGGGTGGTGCGCGCGTCGGTGGACGGGTCCGCGCCGGTGCCGGTGCCGGTGGAGTCGGAGCGGCGGGACTCGGGGCCCTTCTCCGGGGCGCGCGGGAACAGCGACTGGAGCGGCGCGACCTCTTCGTCTATGGCGTCGAACACCGAACTGACCTGGTTGCCCACGTCGGTCAGCTGGACGGGAAGGCGGTCGCGGAGGCTGCTCCAGGCGTCGCGGTGGGAGCGGGAGAAGGAGTCCAGGGTCTGGATCGGACCGAGGGCGCCGTCCCGTTCGTACGCGGCGTGGAGGAGGCGGTGGCCCTCGCCGGCGTCGTGCGACATGCCGTTGAGCGTGCGCCTGATCTCGGCGAGCTGCTCGTGGTCGAGGTGGCCCGTGCGGGCGCGCTCCATGAGGCGGCGGGCCTCGCCGAGGCGCGTGGACGCCTGGTCGAGGTAGATCTCGCCGCGGTCGGTGTCGTCGCGGGTGAGGCCGAGGTGGAGGTCCTCCATGCCGCGCTTCAGGCCGTAGAGCGAGTCACCGGGGAGGGCGTCGGAGCTGGCCGCGGCCACTCCTCCGAAGGCGCCGGCGGCCACCCCGACGGTGAGCCCGCCGGCAGCGAGGCCCTTGGTCCAGCGGGATCTCGGGCGGAGTTTGCGGAGCGGGGACGCGCGGTGGCTGCCCCTGCTCCGTTGTGAGGGCACCGTAGGGTCCGCGGACGCGCCCCCCTCGGCGAACATGGCTTCCATGGCGGCGACGAGCTGCGCTCGCTGCACCACTTTGACCTCGGGGTCCAATACCGGCTTCGGCAGCTCACCGAGGCCGTTCGCCAGGGCCAACAGCGGTCCTCGGTCGGCCTGTTCGGCCGGGTCCTCGGGCTGTACGGCCGCCGCACCGCGGAGCGACTGCTCCTCCAGGGCCTGGGCGAAGGCGTTCGCCCGCCGGTGTGCCGAAACGTTTGCGATCACTGGCGGCACCTCCTCTCGTCATGACGGTCGACTCCCCTGGGGATCCGGAAGGTTGCACACCTTGAGCGCTTCCACACGAACGAGTGAGCGTCGGCGGACATGGTGTGACGACAGGGGGCCTGCAACCGGCACAACGAGTGGCTCGGCACTTGGGTTACGCACGAAAGATGATCGGACCAGTGCGTGATGCACGCAACGCCGGGACCGGCCCGGCGGGGGGAGCCGTCAGCGGGCATCGTCCGGGAGGAGCCGGGCGAGGGTGCGGACGGCACGATACTGGAGGGTCTTGATCGCGCCCTCGTTCTTGCCCATGACACGGGCGGTCTCGGCGACCGAGAGCCCTTGCAGGAAGCGCAGGGTCACGCACTCCTGCTGCTGGGGGTTGAGGCGGCGCACCGCCTGGAGGAGCGCCTCGTTGGAGAGGGATTCCAGGACGGAGTCCTCGGGGCTGCGGGCGACCTCGTTGGCGTCGAGCATTTCGCCGGTGGTCACTTCCAGCCGGAATCGACTGGATTTGAAGTGGTCGGCGACCAGGTTGCGCGCGATCGTGACCAGCCAGGCGCCGAAGTCGCGGCCCTGCCAGGTGAACGTCGAGATGCGGCGCAGGGCGCGCAGGAAGGTCTCGCTGGTGAGGTCCTCCGCCGTCGCCTTGCTGCCCACGCGGTAGTAGATGTAGCGGTACACCGTGTCGCTGTACTGGTCGTAGAGGCGTCCGAAGGCGTCGGCCTCGCCGGCCTGGGCGCGCTCGACGAGCTCCATCATGCGCGCGCTGTCGCTGTCGGCGGCGGGCCGCCGGACGGGGGCAGCGGTGGTCGCCGTCCCGCGGTTGCCGCGTCTTCCCACCGCCGCGGCGCGTTCGGCCAGGGCGTAGCAGGGGGCGGCAGGTACAGGGGCGGCGAATGCGGGTACGGCGTACGCGGTGGGGACGAAGCCGCGCATGCGTTCGGCTACTGATGCGCGCAGCGTAGCCAGGCCCGAGGCGTCAACCCCGACGTGTGGGTACACGGGACTCCCAGAGGCAGAGCTTCCATCACGAGCAGTGCGAAACCATCACTCGTCGTAGTGAGTGGCGGGTCCGGAATGCGTCTGAGGAGAATAACGCTTCGTACAGGCCGCACTACGCCCAGTTGCACAAATCATCGATTGCGTCGCTTCGGTGCCCACTTTTCAGCACATCAAGTCGCACGCCGTGATCGCTTGTTGATCGATTCGCTTCGGAATCTGTCTGCGGGGGCGACGGGTTGTGGCCGGTGAAAAGGGTGTGCCGTGTTGACGCGCGTGGGCGCGGAGAGTCAGCGGATCCGGCGGAAGTTCAGCGGCGGCGGCGGTGCAGGGCGACGGCCGCTGCGGTGCCGCCCGCGAGGGCGCCGACACCGGCGGCGGCCGGGATGCCGACCTTGGCCGCCTTGCGGCCGGTGCGGTAGTCGCGCAGCCGCCAGTCGCGGGCGCGGGCGTGCTTGCGGAGCTTGGTGTCCGGGTTGATCGCGTAGGGGTGGCCCACCAGCGACAGCATCGGGATGTCGTTGTGCGAGTCGCTGTACGCGGCGCAGCGCGCCAGGTCCAGGCCCTCCGCCGCCGCCAGGGCGCGGACCGCCTCGGCCTTCGCGGGGCCGTGCAGGGGTTCGCCGACCAGGCGTCCGGTGTAGACCCCGTCGACCGATTCGGCGACCGTGCCGAGCGCCCCGGTCAGGCCGAGCCGGCGGGCGATGATCGTGGCGGTCTCCACCGGGGCGGCGGTGACCAGCCAGACCCGCTGGCCGGCGTCCAGGTGGGCCTGGGCCAGGGCGCGGGTGCCGGGCCAGATGCGGTCGGCCATGTACTCGTCGTAGATCTCCTCGCCGATGGACATCAGCTCGGAGACGCGGTGCCCCTTGACGATGGACAGCGCGCTGTCGCGGGCGTCCTGCATGTGCTCCGGGTCCTCGACGCCGGCCAGCCGGAACCACGCCTGCTGCCAGGCGAACCGGGTGAGCTCGCGGCGCTCGAAGAACTTCCGCTTGTACAGGCCGCGGCCGAAGTGGAAGAGGGCGGCGCCCTGCATCACGGTGTTGTCGAGGTCGAAGAAGGCGGCGGCCCGTTCGTCGCCGACGACGGGGAACTCCGGCTCCTCCGGCTCGGCCTCCGCGACCGCGGATTCGGCTTCCAGCGAGGACTTCCGCGCGGCCTCCGCCGCCGCCTCGCCCGCCAGCACACTGCGAGCGGTGGCGGAACGCCTGCGGGGGGTGAGCCATCCAAGAGCGGCCATGCGGTCGAGCATAGCCAGTCGGCCCGGCCGTTCAGGTTCCGCCGTGGTGCCGTGGTGTGAACTCCTGGTGTCCGCGGGCTCCGGGACGGGGCCGAGAATGAGAGGTATGAGTGCCTTGCTGCGTCGTAGGAAGAAGAATCCCGCCGAGCGCGTGGTGACCCTGGTGGGGAAGCCCGGCTGCCACCTCTGTGACGACGCCCGGGAGGTGGTGCGCGCCGTGTGCGAGGAGACCGGCGCCTCCTGGGAGGAGAAGGACATCACCCGGGACGAGGAGCTGTACCGGGAGTACTGGGAGCAGATCCCGGTGGTGCTCGTGGATAACGAACAGCACACGTTCTGGCGGGTCGACCCGGCGAGACTGCGCAGCGCGCTGCTTTCCTGACGGAAACCCGGTTACCATCGTGGGCGTTTTGAGTGGTCTCGGGGGCGTGGCTGTGAGGAGTGTGTGCTGCTTTGCCCCCTTCGGGCCTGCAACGGGCTGATGCGATCCATGGTTCCTGGATCGCGCGACGGATGTGCGTGACCCCGGTCACTTTGACCGGACAAACCGGACACAATCTTTGTGCACGCGTTCACAAAGGCATAGCCTGCAATCGACGGGGCGGTCTTGGGACATACGGCCGCCTAAAGCCCCGCTCATCCCGCAGGAGCACCGTGGCAACTGGCCGAAATCACCGACCGGCGACCCGTAGCCGAGGAATTCCCGAGGCCACCGTCGCCCGACTTCCGCTGTATCTCCGCGCGCTGACCGCGCTCTCCGAGCGCTCGGTCCCCACGGTCTCCTCCGAGGAGCTCGCCGCGGCGGCGGGGGTCAACTCCGCGAAGCTCCGCAAGGACTTCAGCTATCTCGGCTCGTACGGGACGCGCGGCGTCGGCTACGACGTCGAATACCTCGTCTACCAGATCTCGCGCGAGCTCGGCCTCACCCAGGACTGGCCGGTCGCCATCGTCGGCATCGGAAACCTCGGCGCGGCCCTCGCCAACTACGGCGGCTTCGCATCGCGCGGCTTCCGCGTCGCCGCGCTCATCGACGCCGACCCGGCGATGGCCGGTACGCCCGTCGCGGGCATCCCCGTCCAGCACGCCGACGACCTCGACCGCATCATCAGCGAGAACGGCGTCTCCATCGGCGTGATCACCACCCCGCCCGGCGCCGCCCAGCAGGTGTGCGACCGGCTCGTCGCCGCCGGGGTCACCTCGATCCTGAACTTCGCGCCGACCGTCCTCTCCGTGCCCGAGGGCGTCGACGTGCGCAAGGTGGACCTCTCCATCGAGCTCCAGATCCTCGCCTTCCACGAGCAGCGCAAGGCCGGTGAGGAGGGCGTCGACACCGCGCCCGACCCGGCCGCGCCGCCCGTGCGCGCCACCAGCACCGGCCGGAAGGGACCCGACGGGGACATGCCCGCCGTGATGCCGGCATGAGCCTGCTCCTCGTGGGTCTGAGCCACCGCAGCGCCCCCGTCTCCGTACTGGAACGCGCCTCGCTGGCCGCCGACACCCAGGCCAAGCTGCTCCAGGACACCCTGGCGGCCGAGCCCGCCGCCGAGGCCACCGTCCTCGCCACCTGCAACCGCATCGAGCTGTACGCCGACGTGGACAAGTTCCACGCGGGCGTCGCCGAGCTCTCCACGCTCCTCGCCCAGCACAGCGGCGTCGGTCTGGACGAGCTGACTCCGTATCTCTACGTGCACTACGAGGACCGGGCCGTCCACCACCTGTTCTCGGTGGCCTGCGGGCTCGACTCGATGGTCGTCGGCGAGGGCCAGATCCTCGGCCAGATCAAGGACGCGCTCGCCCTCGGCCAGGAGCTGCACACCGCGGGCCGGCTGCTCAACGACCTCTTCCAGCAGGCCCTGCGCGTCGGCAAGCGCGCCCACAGCGAGACCGGGATCGACCGGGCCGGGCAGTCGCTCGTCACCTTCGGCCTGGAACAGCTCGCCGGCGGCCCCGACACCGCCGCCTGGGCCAGGGGCAAGCGCGCCCTGGTCATCGGCGCCGGCTCCATGTCCTCGCTGGCCGCCGCCACGCTGGCCCGCTCCGGCGTCGCCGAGATCGCCGTCGCCAACCGCACCCGGGCCCGCGCCGACCGCCTGGTCGAGATCCTGAACCAGCCCGGCGGTACGGGGGTGCGCGCCCGGGCCGTGGAGATGGCCGAGGTGACCGGCGAACTGACACGTGCCGACATCGCCGTCTCCTGCACCGGCGCCACCGGACTCGTGCTCACCGCCGAGACCGTCGCCGGGGCGATCGGCCAGGACCACGTGCCCGATCCGGCGAGCGGCCTGATCCCGGCGCAGTCCACCGGACCCGAGCGCCTGGCGCTGCTGGACCTCGCCATGCCGCGCGACATCGACGTGGCGGCCGGCCGCCTCGACGGTGTGCGCCTCGTCGACATCGAGTCGCTCGCGGAGGCGTCGGCCGACGCCCCGATGGCCGCCGATGTGGACCAGGTGCGCACCATCGTCGCCGAAGAGGTCGCCGCCTTCGGGGCCGCCCAGCGCGCCGCCCACATCACCCCGACCGTCGTCGCCCTGCGCACGATGGCCGCCGGCGTGGTGGCGGACGAGATCGCCCGCCTGGACGGACGCCTCCCCGACCTGGACGAGAAACAGCGCGCCGAGATCACGCAGACCGTGCGCCGCGTGGTCGACAAGCTCCTGCACGCGCCCACCGTGCGGGTCAAACAGCTCGCCAGCGAGCCCGGCGGCGCCGGGTACGCGGACGCGCTGCGCGAACTCTTCGACCTCGACCCGCAGACGGTCGCCGCCGTCTCCCGGGCAGACCTGAACGACCCGAATCGAGGGCGGTCATGACCGACAACTCACCCCTGCGACTGGGGACCAGGCGCAGCAAGCTCGCCATGGCCCAGTCCGGGCACGTCGCCGACGCGGTCAGCGAGGTGACCGGGCGCGCCGTCGAACTCGTGGAGATCACCACGTACGGGGACACCTCCCGGGAGCACCTGGCGCAGATCGGCGGGACCGGCGTGTTCGTCGCCGCGCTGCGCGACGCGCTGCTGCGCGGCGAGGTGGACTTCGCCGTCCACTCGCTGAAGGACCTGCCGACCGCGCAGCCCGAGGGCCTGGTCCTCGCCGCGGTGCCGGTGCGCGAGGACCCGCGCGACGTGCTGATCGCCCGGGACGGGCTGACCTTCGCGGAGCTGCCGTCCGGCGCCCGCGTCGGCACCGGCTCGCCGCGCCGCATGGCCCAGCTCAACGCGTACGCCCGAAGCCACGGCCTCGACATCGAGACCGTTCCGATCCGCGGCAACGTCGACACCCGGATCGGGTTCGTACGCGACGGCGAGCTGGACGCGGTGGTTCTCGCCGCGGCCGGGCTCAGCCGCCTGGGCCGCAGCGGTGAGGTGACCGACTACCTGTCGGTCGACACCGTGCTGCCCGCTCCCGGCCAGGGAGCACTGGCGATCGAGTGCGCTGCCGGCAGCGCCGACCTCGCCGCCGCGCTCGCCGAGCTCGACGACCCGTACACCCGGGCCGCCGTGACCGCCGAGCGTGCCCTGCTCGCCGCCCTGGAGGCCGGCTGCTCCGCACCCGTGGGTGCGCTGGCCGACCTCCTGGCCGACGGTCAGGCTGTCAACGAACTGCGCCTGCGCGGTGTCGTCGGTTCCACCGACGGTGCCTCGCTGGTGCAGATGTCCACCACCGGTCCCGTTCCCACGTCGCACGACGACGCGGCGGCGATCGGTCGCGAACTCGCGGCCGACATGCTTGCCAAGGGTGCGGCCGGTCTTATGGGGGAGCGAGCACTTTGAGCCCCACCGGCCCCGCCGCATCCGATTTCCCGGTCCACTCCGCAGGGCACGTCACCTTCCTCGGCGCCGGTCCCGGCGACCCGGGACTGCTGACCCTGCGCGCCGTCGAGGCGCTCGCGAGCGCGGACGTCCTTGTCGCCGAACCGGATGTCCTCGGCGTCGTCCGCTGCCATGCGCGGGCAGGGGTAAGCACCCCTGAGCTGGCGGTTGTTGACGCGCAGTCAACAGCCGCCGGGGTACCCGTTCTCAGGGACGCGGCCAATCTTGTCATGGAGGCCGCGAAGGGCGGCAGGCGGGTCGTCCGTGCCGTGGCCGGAGACCCCGGCCTGGACGGGAACGCCGCCGCCGAGATGCTGGCCTGCGCCTCCGCCGGCATCCCCTTCGAGGTCGTCCCGGGCGTCGCGAACGCCGTCGGGGTGCCCGCGTACGCCGGGGTGCCGCTGCGGGACGCGCAGGGCGCGGACGTACGGTTCGTCGACGCCCGTACGGCCACCGACCGCTGCTGGAGCGAGATCGGCACGAGCGACGCCACGTGCGTCATCTCGACGTCGCTCGACGCGGTGGCCTCCGCCGCCGGTGAGCTGGTCGCGGCGGGCCGCAAGCCCGATACCCCGCTGACCGTGACGGCCGGCGGCACGACGACGCGCCAGCGCACCTGGACGGCGACCCTCGGGACGATCGCCCAGGTCTTCAAGCAGGGCAAGGTGCTCCCCTCGCCGGAGGGGCACCAGCCGGTCATAGCCGTGGTCGGGGAGCGCAGCTCCGCCGCCCAGCGCGACCAGCTCGCGTGGTTCGAGTCCAAGCCGATGTTCGGCTGGAAGGTGCTCGTACCGCGTACGAAGGAGCAGGCGGCCTCGCTCTCCGACCAGCTGCGGTCCTACGGCGCCGTGCCGCACGAGGTGCCGACGATCGCCGTCGAGCCGCCGCGTACGCCCCAGCAGATGGAGCGGGCGGTCAAGGGCCTGGTCACCGGCCGGTACGAGTGGATCGCCTTCACCAGCGTCAACGCCGTGAAGGCCGTCCGGGAGAAGTTCGAGGAGTACGGGCTCGACGCCCGGGCCTTCGCGGGGATCAAGGTCGCCGCGGTCGGCGAGCAGACCGCCGCCGCGCTGATCGACTTCGGTGTGAAGCCGGACCTGGTGCCGTCGGGCGAGCAGTCCGCCGCCGGGCTCCTTGAGGACTGGCCGCCGTACGACCCGGTCTTCGACCCGATCGACCGCGTCTTCCTGCCGCGTGCCGACATCGCCACCGAGACCCTGGTGGCCGGGCTGATCGAGCTCGGCTGGGAGGTCGACGACGTCACCGCGTACCGCACGGTCCGCGCCTCGCCGCCGCCGGCCGAGACCCGCGAGGCGATCAAGGGCGGCGGCTTCGACGCGGTGCTCTTCACCTCGTCCTCGACCGTGCGCAACCTGGTCGGCATCGCGGGCAAGCCGCACAACGTGACGGTCATCGCCTGTATCGGCCCCGCCACGGCGAAGACCGCCGAGGAGCATGGGCTGCGCGTGGACGTCCTGTCGCCGGAGCCCTCGGTGCACAAGCTGGCCGAGGCGCTGGCGGAGTTCGGCGCGCGGCGCCGGGACGCGGCGCGGGAGGCCGGTGACCCGGTGACCCGGCCCAGCGAGCGGCGTCCGGGTGCGCGCAGGCGGCGTACGACGACCTGAGCGGCGCTGTGACGCGGGGCCCGGCCACCTCTCCGGAGGGGGGTCGGGCCCCGGTGCTTTCCCGGCGCGGGTGTCGGTAAGAGCGCGGGGCGCGCGGGTCTACGCTCGAAGGATGACTGTGTACGGAAACTTCCCCGGCTCGCGGCCCCGTCGGCTGCGGACGACCCCCGCGATGCGCCGGATGGTCGCCGAGACACGGCTCGATCCGGCCAACCTGATCCTGCCCGCGTTCGTCCGCGAGGGCATCGACGCACCGGTCCCGGTCTCGGCCATGCCCGGCGTGCAGCAGCACACCCTGGACACCCTGCGGAAGGCGGCCGTCGAGGCGGTCTCGGCCGGGGTCTCGGGGATCATGCTGTTCGGCGTCCCGCTGGACGAGAAGAAGGACGGCCGGGGCACGGCGGGCACCGACCCGGACGGCATCCTCCAGGTCGCCCTGCGCGCGGTGCGCGAGGAGGTCGGCGACGATCTCATCGTCATGTCGGACCTGTGCCTGGACGAGTTCACCGACCACGGCCACTGCGGTGTGCTGACCGGGGACGGCCGCGTCGACAACGACGCCACCCTGGAGCGGTACGCGGAGATGGCCCAGGTCCAGGCCGACGCGGGCGCCCATGTGGTCGGCCCCAGCGGGATGATGGACGGCCAGGTCGGCGTCATCCGCGACGCGCTCGACCAGACGGGCCACGAGGACGTCTCGGTCCTCGCGTACACCGTGAAGTACTCCTCGGCGTTCTACGGCCCGTTCCGCGAGGCCGTCGGCTCCTCGCTCCAGGGCGACCGCAAGACGTACCAGCAGGACCCGGCCAACGTCCGCGAGTCGCTGCGCGAGTTGGCGCTCGACCTCGAAGAGGGCGCGGACATGGTCATGGTCAAGCCGGCCGGTCCCTACCTGGACATCCTGGCGAAGGTCGCGGAGGCGTCGGACGTGCCGGTGGCCGCGTACCAGATCAGCGGCGAGTACTCCATGATCGAGGCCGCCGCCGAGAAGGGCTGGATCGACCGCGACGCGGCGATCCTGGAGAGCCTGACCGGCATCCGCCGCGCGGGCGCGCAGCTGATCCTGACGTACTGGGCGACGGAGGTCGCGCAGCGGCTGGGCCGTTGATGGTCGGAAGCTCACGGAAGCGGGTCGCGACTGGTCGCGGCCCGCTTTTCACGTCGAGCGCTAGATGCGCACTACTGGTGAGAACCCGGGTTCTCACCAGTAGTGCGCATCTAGCGCTTCACTTCTGCGGGAAGAAGCGCTAGGTTTGACTCATCGCAGTGAGGGGGCGTCAGCTCGACTCTCACGGCGGCAAACAGTGACGCCCTGCACTGCCTAATTGAGGTGGGCAGTACAGGGCGTAACACCAGGCTCTGCCCTGGGCTGTGTGCTATGCGGCGAAGCAAGCGGTGACAGGACTCCAAGGCGTACTAGGGAACCGTAACACGGTGGCCCGAACGAAGGAAGTGGGCGATGACGGCGAACGGCGAGAAGGAATTAATCGAGGCCATCTCCCAGGAACGGTTCCAGCCGTTCCTGGAGGAGTGCCATGGCGACGTGGCGGTGGCACTGCGGCTGTACGCCTGGGACGCGGAGGCGGCCCGGGCGCTGCACAGCCCCCTGCGTGACCTGGAGGTGAGCCTGCGCAACAGGATCCACCGACAGCTCTCCGGCAAGTTCGGCCAGGCCGACTGGTGGAACCTGCGGCGGGCGGCGCCGAACGACTGGGCGATGAGGGAGATCCGGAATGCTCGGGCGAAGCTGGCCGAGCATGACAAGGGCACTGCTCCGTGCGACATCGTCGCCGCGCTCTCGTTCGGCTTCTGGGTCGGGCTGGTCAGCAAGGGTGGTTCCGGGAACTACGAGATGAAGTACTGGAACCCGGCGCTGCGGCACTGTTTCAAGGGGGTGAGCCGCACGGATCTCCACAGGCAGCTGGGGATCATGCAGACCCTGCGCAACCGCGTCGCTCACCACGAGCGCGTCTACCACCGCCGGCTGGATGAGGACTTCAGGACGGCCGTCGCGCTGACGGCCCTCGTCGCACCCGCGCTGGCGGCCCGCCACGAGAAGTACAGCCAGGTCCCCGCGGTTCTGGCGCGCAGGGCCCGGGTCCTTTCGGGCGAGGAGGAGATTGTGCTGTGACGGAGCGGCGGCAGTACGAGCCGGTGACGCTCGGCGAGATCAAGGAGCTCGCCGAGGTCGGCCGGCCTACGGTCAGCAATTGGCGGCGCCGGCACGCTTCCTTTCCCGAGGCGGTCGGCGGATCCGAGAGCAAGCCGTTGTTCGACGCGGAGGAGATCGCGGGCTGGCTGGACGAGCGGCCCGTGCCCGATGGCGAACGGCATCAGGACGGCACCCTGCCGACGTACGGCGAGCGCTTCCGCGAGGGACTCCGGCTGCGGCGATTGGTGACGCTCGGGCATGGCACGTTGCGCCCGGAGGAACTGATCGTCAGGGCGCTGGCAGTGGCCGCCATGGAGGGAGAAGGCGGAGGCAGCATGGAGGAGGGCCTGCCGTCGACTCTGCTCCGCGACTTCGACTTGGCCGGTGACGAGATCCGCCATACGTTGCGCGAGCTGGTGGAGGAGCTGGGCAGCGCCGGAGCCGCTGCCGAGGGGGTGCTCCGACTGGCCGGGCGTCTGGAGTCCGATCTCATGATGGACGCGACGCCCGGGCCGGTGACCGAGCTGATGGATGCCCTGGCTCGGCCGGTGCTGTCGATCACGGGGGCCGTGACCGTGGTGAACCTGTGCGCCGGTACGGGGGACGTGCTTCTGAAGCTCGCCGCCGACGACGGGGAGAACCGGGTCGCCGCCGTGGAGCCGGACGCCTTGCGGCGCACCGTGCTGCGGTACCGGCTGCTCGCGCACTGGGCGGCCGGGGAGACCCTGGTGTGCTCGGATCCGGCGGAGCTGAATGAACAGGGATTCCCGCTGGCGGATCTGGTCGTGGCCGACCCGCCCTATGCCGCCGGCGAACGGGAGCGGGACGAGGACGGTCCGCTGCGATGGGCGGTCGAGGTGGTCGAGCGTCTGAAGGAGGGGGGGAAGGGGCTGGTGATCGTTCCGTCCTGGACGCTGTCCCGCCCCCACGGCGGAACCGGCACGGCGAACACCCGGATGCGGGAGGACCTGCTCAAGTCCGGTGCGGTGGAGGCGATCGTCCAGCTGCCCCGCCGTATCCACACCTTCCGTACTGGGGCCGAGCACGCCTTGCTGGTGTTGCGGAGCACGCCGTCGGCGCCGACGGACCCCGGTGTGCTGCTGATCGACGCGGATCGGTTGGCGCGCCGGGTGGGCGACGTGTGGCAGCAGAACGTCGAGGCGTTGCTGCGCAGTACGAGTACGCCCGTGCCCGAGGAGGCCCAGCGTGCGCCCGTGGCCAGCACCGGGCCCGGCAGCTCCTATCTGCTCGACGGCCGCTCTCTGTTGCCCGCACACCGGCTCGCGTCCCCAGAAAAGGGCCTCGACCATTTCGCGGCAACGGTGGAGGCCCGGCAGAACGCGTACGTGGCGTTGCCGCACCTGAAGCGGTGGATCGGTGACCTCGGCGTCGGCAAGAGGGAGCATCGTGCCGAGCACTTCAAGGTCGGCGGGCAGCTGAGGGCAGGACAGCTCAAGCTCCTGCCGGGCCACCGCATCAAGGAGAGCGACATAGGCGACGCGGGCGTGCCCGTGATCGGCAGGGAAGAGATGCTGGGAGCCCTGCCGATCGGGGAGCGGCGCATCATGCTGGAGGACCTCGCCGCCTACCCGCAGAGCCTGATGACGGAGCAAGGCGATGTCTTCATGCTCACCGAGCACGGTGTCCGCACACAGGTGGACGACGCCGGCGGTTGCGTCCTGCTGGCGCCGGTGCAAGGGCTGCGGATCGCCGCGTACCGGAAGTACCTGATGGACTTGGCGGCGGGTGAGCCGGTTCGTCCCGAAAGCCTGTGGATGCGCCCGCACGCGCTGGCCCGCCTGCTGGCCGCACCGCGCAATCAGCAGCGGGGCAGTGGATCGCTCGTGCGACGCGTGAGCGTGAAGGACATGGACCTGCCGCAGCTTCCGCCGGAGGAGGTCGCCGACCTCGAAGCGGTGCTGGCCGAGACGGAACGGCACCGCTTCGAGGTACGCAGACAGCTGTCGGCGCTGGACACCCTGTCCGAGCGGCTGGCGGCGGGCGTCGCGGACGGCGACCTGCGCCTGCGTAAGCGGTCCGAGCCAGGCCCCCGGGCCTGACGGCCCCCTCTGTGAACGACGAGAGAAACGAGTGCTTCGTGCCACCCCGTAGCAAGAAGAAGACCGAACCCGCCGACATGAAGCAGATCCTGTGGCAGGCCGCGGACAAGCTGCGCGGCAGCTTGGACGCCGCCGCGTACAAGCACTACGTGCTGGGCCTCGTCTTCCTCAAATACGTCTCCGCAGCGATGAGCGAGAAGCGGGCGCAGCTGGAGGCCGAGCTGCGGGAGGAAGGAGGCTGGAGCGAGGAGGACATCCTCGTCACGTTGGAGGAGCGGCGCGAGTACACGGGCGCGGGCATCTTCTACGTACCTCCGACGGCCCGTTGGGAAGCCGTTCTCGAACGGGCCGGCGCGACCGTGGAGGGGCAGACGGTCGGCGAGGCGATCGATGCGGCGATGCTGGCGATCGAGGCGCAGAACCCGGCGCTGAAGAAGACCCTGCCGAAGATCTACGCCGCCGGCCGGGTCGACGACGAGCGACTCGTCGGACTGATCAGGCTGCTGGACCGGCTCGCCTTCCAGGAGCAGTTGGGCGACGACGGCCGCCGCAAGGGCGCGCGGGACATCATGGGGGAGGTGTACGAGTACTTCCTGGCCGAGTTCGCGCTGAAGGAGGGCCGCAAGGGCGGGGAGTACTTCACCCCCGAGAGCGTGGTCCAGCTGCTGGTGGAGGTGTTGGAGCCGAAGCCGGGGGAGCGGGTGTACGACCCTGCCTGCGGGTCGGGCGGCATGTTCGTGCAGGCGGAGAAGTTCATTGAGTCGCACGGCGGGAATCCGCTGAACGTCGCGGTCTACGGGCAGGAGCTCAACCAGACCACGTGGCAGCTGGCCCACATGAACCTGGCCATCCACGGTGTGGAGGCGAACCTGGGCGACGAGCCGGCCGACACCTTCCGCAACGACCAGCATCCGGAGCTCAAGGCGGATGTGGTGATGGCCAACCCGCCGTTCAACATCTCCGACTGGGGCGGGGAGCAGCTGGGCATGGACAAGCGCTGGGTGTACGGGGCTCCGCCCGTCGGTAACGCGAACTACGCCTGGCTCCAGCACATGATCAGCAAGCTCGCGCCGAGCGGCCGGGCGGGCGTCGTTCTCGCGAACGGCTCGATGAGCAGTAAGCAGTCCGGCGAGGGCGACATCCGCCGGGGCATGGTCGAGGACGACCTGGTGATGTGCATGATCGCGCTCCCCGGGCAGCTGTTCCGGTCGACGCAGATCCCGGCGTGCCTGTGGTTCCTCGCGGAGGGAAAGGGCCGGCACTCGGGGTGGGCGCGGGGGCGCAAGGGTGAGGTTCTGTTCATCGATGCGCGCGAGTTCGGCGTGATGAAGAACCGGACGCTGCGGGAACTGACGCCGGAGGAGATCGTCGGGCGCATCGGTGACACGGTGCGGGCTTGGCGGGGGGCGGGCGCGTACGAGGACGTGCCCGGCTTCTGCGCGAGTGTGGGCGTGGACGCGATCGCGGAGCACGACTTCGTGCTGACGCCGGGGCGGTACGTGGGCACGGCGGAGGTTGAGGTCGACCCGGACGCGGAGCCGGTGGAGGCGAAGATCGCGCGGCTGACTGCGTTGCTGCGGGAGCAGTTCGCGGAGTCGGAGCGGTTGGCGAAGGTTGTGGATGAGCAGTTGGGGAGGGTGTGATGGGGGAGTGGTTGGAGCTGACCATCAATGATGTCGCTCAGGTATTTGACGGTCCGCACGCTACACCGAAGAAGACGGCGGCAGGTCCCTGGTTTTTGAGTATCTCCAGTCTGGTGGGGGGGCGCCTGGTTCTCGAAGAATCGGCCCACCTTTCCGAGGCTGACTATGGGCGATGGACCAGCAGAGTCACCCCCCAAGCAGGGGACGTGCTGTTCTCATACGAGACTCGGCTAGGGGAGGCGGCTCTCATGCCTCCAGGTGTGAGAGCGTGTCTTGGCAGGCGCATGGGGCTGCTACGGCCGAAGCGGAACTTGGTTAGGCCTGATTTTCTTCTTTATGCCTACATGGGGCCCGAGTTCCAGCGGGTCATTGCTGAGCGTGCTGTTTATGGAGCTACCGTCGACCGGATCCCGCTCGTGGAGCTCCCCAAGTGGCCCATCCGCGTTCCCGCGCTAGGCGAACAACAGGCCATCGCCGAGGTGCTCGGTGCGCTGGACGACAAGATCGCGCTCAACGAGCAGACTCGCAGCACTCTCCTGGACCTTGCCAGTGCCCACTTCGCAGCGGTGATTGGAGGGAGCCATCCAGAGACAATTGGCGACCTCGCGGCTCTCTTCGACGGCCCGCACGCAACGCCCCAGAAGACACCAGAGGGCCCCTGGTTCCTCAGCATCAGCAGTCTCAAGAGCGGCTACCTGGACCTGGCGGAGTCGGCCCACCTGTCCGAGGATGACTTTCCTCGTTGGACGCGTCGTGTGCAGCCGCAAGGAGGAGACGTGCTCTTCTCCTACGAAACACGCCTTGGTGACGCGGCCCTTATGCCGGCCGGAGTCCGGGGAAGCCTCGGGCGCCGCATGGCGCTGCTGCGCAGTAAATCTGCCTCAGTCAGCGGCGCACTGCTCCTTCAGGCCTACCTGGCCCCCGCATTCCAGGAGGAGATCAAGCGCCGTACCATCCACGGCGCAACCGTCGACCGGTTGCCGCTCAAGGAAATGCCTGCCTGGCGCATTCACCTTCCTCCGGTCGGCGAGCGTGGACGGCTGTCCGCGAAACTCGACGCGCTGCACAGCACCGTGATGCAGAGGGCCACCGAAAATCGCACCCTAGCCACCCTCCGCGACACCCTCCTCCCCCAGCTCATCACCGGCAAGATCCGCGTCAAGGACGCCACCCGCGTAGTAGAGGAGGCCGTATGAGAAGCACCCACCCCCTCGGTGAGCCCCCCATCGACCGCCTCACCGAGAAGGAGCTGGAGCTGCACGCCCTCGGCATCCTCGGCGAGATCGGGTGGCAGCACGTCCCCGGGGCCGAGTTGGGGCCCGTGTACGGCGTACGAAAGGGGTGGGGGGACCTCGTCCTGTACCCCCACCTCCGCAAGGCGATCCGGCGGCGCTACCCGCAGCTGCCCGAGAGCGTGGCCGACGACGCCATACCGGCGCTCCTCGCCCAGCTCACGCAGTACGACCTCCGCGAGAACCACCGGTTCTACGAGCGGCTGACCGGCGGGGTCTCAGTCCCGTATGACGACCCTGCCACCGGTGACGCGCGCCACGCGGTCATCCGGCCCGTCGACTTCGGCGATCCCCACGCCAACGACCTGATCGCAGCCAGCCAGGTCCGGATCAAGAGCGTCAAGGACCGGACGTTCATATTCGACATCGTCCTGTACGTGAACGGGCTGCCGCTCGCCGTCATCGAGTTGAAGAAGGCGGACAGCAAGGACAGTGCCCGCACCGCCTACGACCAGCTCCAGGGCTATCGGCGCGAGTTGAAGCAGACAGGTACGTTCGCCACGTTCCTCGTCATGCTCGCCTCCGACGGGATCACCGCCCGCATGGGCACGCCGTTCACGCCCTGGCAGCACATGGCCCCGTGGCACGCCGACGACCAGGACCGCATGCTGCGCAAGCACCAGCGTGAGGACGGGCGGGCGCTGGAGCGCATGCTGTACGGGGCGTTCGAGCCGGCCCGGCTCCTGGACCTGATCGGCAACTTCCTCTCGTACTCCGCTGAGAAGTCCGGCGATGTCAACACGGTCAAGCTCGCCAAGGCACACCAGTACATCGCCGTGAACGCCGCCGTCCGTGCCACCGAGGCGGCCCTCGCGACCGACGGCCGGGCGGGAGTCGTCTGGCACACGCAGGGCGCGGGGAAGAGCGAGGAGATGCTCTTCTACGTGGGGAAGGCCGCCTCGACACCCGAGCTGTCGAGTCCGACCTTCGTCATGCTGACGGACCGCATCGACCTCGATGACCAGCTGTTCCGGACGTTCGCCGCCAGCGAGACCCTGCGCAAGCGGATCAAGGAGGAGCCGCAGACCGCCGACGACGCCGGAGAACTGCGCCGACTGCTGAACAGTCCCGAGAGCAATGGCGGGGTCATCTTCGCGACGCTTCAGAAGTTCCGGCTGACCGAGGCCGAGCGCAAAGCCGGTGTCCGGCATCCGCAGATCTCGCCGCGCCGTGACGTGATCGTCGTCGTCGACGAAGCCCACCGCAGCCACTACGACTTCATCGACGGCTACGCCCGCAACCTGCGCGACGCCCTCCCGAACGCCACGTTCATCGCCTTCACCGGCACCCCGATCAACAACAGCACGGGCAGCACGCAAGGCGTCTTCGGCGGGAACATCCACACGTACGACCTCACGCAGGCCGTCGACGACGGGGCCACCGTGCCCGTCTTCTACGAGCCGCACCTCGTCAAGGTCGACATGATCAAGGGTGCCGACCTCGACGATCTCAATGCCCGCGCCGAGGGGCTGATTGAAGGGCTGAGCGACGACGAGAAGCGTGCCGCGCGTCAGCAGTTCGGGCGGTACGAGGAGCTGATCGGTTCTCCCGCCCGCATCCGGGAACTGGCCGGGGGCCTGCTGGAGCACTGGGATGCGCGCAGCACGGAGATGCAGAAGCTGACGGGCTACAAGGGCAAGGGCATGGTCGTATGCGCCTCCCGGGCCATCGCCGCGCGACTGTTCGAGGAGGTGGTCCGTCGTAGGCCGGACTGGAAGGGGGAACGCGATCCGAAGACGGGGCTGTTGACCGACACCACCGGGCGTATCCGAGTCGTCTTCACCGGGAACGCCGCCACCGACACCGCAGAAGTCGCCGACTACATCCGCACGCCCACCCAGCTGAAGAAGATCCAGGCGCGGGTGACCGACGCCGAGGACGAACTGGAGCTGGTGATCGTCCAGTCCCTGTGGCTGACCGGTTTCGACGCGCCACCCCTGCACACGCTCTACCTGGACAAACGCATGCGCGGCGCCGCGCTCATGCAGGCCATCGCCCGCGTCAATCGTACCTGGCCCGGCAAGCCCTCCGGGCTGGTCGTCGACTTTCAGGGCGTCATACGGGAGATCAAGGAAGCCCTCGCCGAGTATTCCGAGCAGGACCAGGCGGACCCCATGCTGGGCGCTGACCTCGCGGGTGCGGTCCAGATCGTCCGGGAGAGCCACCAGCAGATCGTGGACATTCTGCATGGGTGCCGGTGGAGGAAGACGCTCGCAGTAGGCGGTCCCCGTTCATACCGCGAGGCCTTGGTCGAGGTGCTGGAGTTCCTGATCGCGCCCGAGCCGGGTCTGGGACCCGAACAGTCAACGCGCAAGCAGCGTTTTATGTATCACTCCGGGCTGCTCCGGCAGGCTTTCTCGCTCTGCCCGACCGACCAGCGCGTACAGGACCTGCTGCCTGACATCCGTTTCTTCGAATCCGTGCGGAAGTCGCGGGAGAAGTACACGGCCGATGAGCGACAGGAGCAGGGCGCAGCCACGGCGGCGGACACGGAACTGCTCATCGCGCAGCTTCACGCCTCGGTCATCGCAGCCGACGGCGTCGTGGACATCTACGACGCGGCCGGCCTGACCAAACCGGACCTGTCCCATCTGGACGAGTCCCTCCTGCGCAAGCTCCAAGCGTCGAAGCGCCCCAACCTGGCGATCGAGGCACTCCGGCGGGCCCTGCTCAAGGAGATCCGGGACGCCCACCCCCGCAACCTGACCCGACAGGAGAGCTTCACGAGCCGGGTGCGGGCGGCGATGAACCGGTACACGAACGGCCTTCTGACGGCTGCCGAGTTCATGAAGTTCCTCATCGAACTGGCGCAGGAGGTCTCCGCCGACCGGGGACGGGCCGAGGACCTCGGGCTGACCGAGGACGAGCTGGCCTTCTATGACGCGCTGGCCGCCGATCCTTCGGCGGTCGAGCAGATGGAGGACTCGGTCCTCGCGCGGATCGCGCACGAGCTCTACGAGCAGATCCGCAAGGACGTCACCGTCGACTGGAAGCTCAAGGAGCAGGCCAGGGACCGGATCATGGCCCGCGTGCTCCGGCTCCTGCGGAAGTACGGATATCCGCCGGACAAGCAGCCTGCGGCGATCGAGCGGGTGCTGAAGCAGGCGGAGGACCTGGCCGAGGCGATGGCCTGAGCCGGACGGCTGTCGCTGAAGCGCCTGCCCCGGCGCGGATCGCTTCCCGGAGCTCGGGTCTCGGGGTTCGGGATGCGAGCCCCGGATCGGTCCTGTTCCCTCTTTCGTGTGTACGGGGAGTGCGGTCCGCCCGGGTCTCGGGTCTCGGGATCCGAGACCCGAGACCCGGGCCTCAAGAGTCGAGCGCTGTTGTACAACCGGTAGGTAGAAGATGAGGTTGGGGGAAAACCTCCCCACCCTCCCTACCTGTCACGGCGAGCAAGTGTGACTATTCGTGACCGACTTGCGGCGCAGAGTCGCGGCTGCTTACGGTGCCGCCAGACGAAGCGACCCCGACGCGGTGTGTCAGCACCGGCCGGGGTCTCACCTCAAGATCGACCCCATAGAAAGACGATCTCGTGGCTGCCCAAGACCATAGCCCCGCCCTGCCGTCCCCCGCTCGTTCGGCCCCGTATCCGAAGGCGAGTCCCGGCTACGGCAAGCGCGCCGTCCCAGACCAGCGCCCGCCCCAAGCGCACGATTTCGCGGCGCTGCCCGAACGGGAGCGGTACATCGCCGGATATGTGGACCGCCTCCCCGACGGTGCGGCAATGAGCATCAAGTCGCTCGCCAAGTGTCAGCCTTTGTACGGTCAGATGGCCGTCGGCAGTGCGCTGCGGGCCCTGGCCGTGGCCGGTCATCTGCGCCAGGTCCGATGCGCGGCCGGTGACGGCGAATCCATCCGCTGGGTCACCCGCACCTTCTGGTCGCGAACGGCTCGCGACAACGAGTGGTGGACCGCCTTCCTGGCCGCCGAGGAGAGCCGCTGCGCTCCGCAGCCGGTGGTGGCGCCCGCAGGCCCGCCGCCGCCATGGGTGTCGGCCGAACCCGCCGCCACGGAAGCGACGGAGGCCCCGGTCCTGCCGAAGCAGCGCGCCGAGCAGTCGCAGGGCCCGTCACCCGCGTATCTCGCCCTCGCAGAGCTGGGCCGTACGGATCCGCGTCTGGCGCTCTCCGCCGCCGACTGCACGGTCCTGGAGCAGTTGGCCGCCCAGTGGTTCGCACACGGTGTGGACGCGGACTACCTCACCCGCGCCCTCACCGCCGGGCTACCCGAGGCCGTCGACTCACCCGTGGGCTTCGTCCGGCGCCGCCTGCTCGACAAGCTCCCGCCGTACCTTCCCGCCGCGCAGGGCGCGCCCGCTCGCCGCCTGATGATCGAGTGCGCCGAATGCGGTGCGCTCGGGAAGGCCGAGGTGTTCCGTGACGGACTGTGCGGCCCGTGCCTCCGCAGCGCCCAGGGCACGGTCGCCGACCCGGCGCCCGAGGGGAACTCCGGCGCAGGGTGTGACGTCCGAGGCCACGTGCGAAGGCTCCGCGAGCAGCTGAAGGCGGGCTGAGCCCGGCGTCTAGGCCCAGCCAAGGGCACCTACGGCGTGTCCACCAGGCCCATGAAGAGCATCGCGGTGAACAGGACGCTGATGGGGGCGGCCACGGCGAGGAGGACCGAGGTCGCCGGCCGCTTCCGCATGCATATCCAGCTCGCGAGCAGTACACCGAGGCTCAGGACGAGGCCGCAGCAGGAGACCACGAAGGCCGGACCGAAGCTCGCGTCGAAGCGGTGGGCCTCCTCTTCCGTGCACGAGTCGCAGGCCATCGGCATCAGCATGCTGATGAGCAGCGCGTAGAACGCGGCCGGGAGCGTGATGACCGTCGAGGCCAGCGGAGCGATCCAGGGGTTCCGGGGGAACTCGTCCAAGGCGTCGTCGTCCTGGGCGTCGTCCTGCGCGTCGGTCTGTGACATGGGCACGATTGCATCAGGTGTGCGACGGCCGCACATGAGTTGTTCTACCTAGACCCTCAACTGTCGTACCCCGCACCTACGATCGCGGCATGAGAGCTTCCGGCACCTTCACCGTCAACTCCTTCGTTCCCTCCGAGCTGAAGCCCGAGCCCGAGGTGGCCACCGCGTTGCCCGTCGGGGTGGCGACCCTCGTGAAGACCTTCGAGGGGGAGGTGGCGGGGCGGTCCACGACGTTGTTCACCGCCGCCTTCGACCAGGCGTCGGGGGTCGGTACGTACATCGCCATGGAGTCCTTCGAGGGGGCGCTCGCCGGGCACGAGGGGACGTTCAACTTCGTGCACTCGGCCGCCACCAGCGGCAGCGACCGGGCGAATGAGTTCTTCTCGATCGCGCCGGGGAGCGGGACCGCCGCCCTCGCCGGGATCAGCGGGGGCGGCGGTCTCGCCGTCGATGAGGACGGCACGCATCGGATCTGGTTCGACTTCGAGCTCGGCGGTCAGTAGACGAGCGCCTGGTCCATCTCGCTCTGCCAGTACGTGACGAAGCCGTTGTCGTCCCAGTAGGTGCCGGCGGGCAGCGTCAGCTCGGTCGACGCGGAGTTGATGGGCCCGTCGTTGCGGTCGGCGAAGGTGACGCCGAGGTGCTTGCTCGGGTAGGGCTTGTGGCCGTTCGGCTCGCCCGTCAGGCCGATCGCGGCGTAGGCGGACTGTCCCGGGTCCAGCGTCACCACGGCCTGCGGCTTGCTGTCCTGGAGCACCCGGAACACCGCCTGCGCGCCGTCGAAGCGGAGCATCGGCGCGTGGTACGCGTAGCAGGGGCGGTCGCCCGTGTTGGTGACCGTGAGCAGCAGGTGGTTGATCGGGCGGGTCACCTTGGTGACGGTGACCTTCGTGTTCGCGCCGGTGCAGGTGACCGGGGTCTTGGGCTTCGGCGCGGGCTTCGGCTTGGACGCGGGCTTCCCGGCGGACTCGGCGGGCTTCTCGGCCGGCTGCGTTGCGGGCTTCTCGGCGGGCTTGGTGGTGGCGGAGGCCGGTTCGGTGTCCGTGGGGGACGTCGAGTCCTTGTCCGGCGCGGTCGTCGGCGCGTCGTCGGTGGCCTGGACGGACGCCGCCGGCTTCTTCGCGTCGGTGCCGTCGTTCCCGCCGCACGCCGTGAGCGAGAGCGCGGCGAGGACGGCGGTCGCCGCGAGGACGGTGGTGCGGATGCGGTTGCTGCGCATGGTGGTACTCCCCGTGAGTTCGGTGTGTTCGGTCGTGAAGGGTGTTCGGTCGTGCCGGTGTGGTCAGTTCCGGCAGATCAGGAGCAGGACGATCGCGGTCGTCACGATCAAGACCCCGATCGCCAGCGCATCGGTCAGTTCGATGCGGAAGAGGGTTCGCATTGCTTGGCCCCGTGGTCGCTGTGGTGTGGTCCGAGCTTGTGGCACGGCCGATTCCGGCCGCAACGCCCGACACACCATTGGGGATGCTGGAATGCCTGCGCGTACTGTGACCTGGGCAGATTCCACGTCCCTGGAACGGTGATCCGGGACGGACCAGGAGGGGGAACGCCGCAGTGGCGACGCCGGAGGCCGAGGAACTAGCGGGCCTGCTGAAGAAACTGAAGGACCGTTCGGGGCGCAGTTACGGGGTGCTCGCGGGCCGCTTGCACGTCAGTACGTCGACGCTCCACCGGTACTGCAACGGGGACGCGGTCCCGGGCGAGTTCGCGCCCGTGGAGCGGTTCGCGCGCCTCTGCGGGGCGACCGCCGACGAGTTGGTGGAGGTCCACCGGCGGTGGATCCTCGCGGACGCCGCGCGGGGGCGGGGCAAGGCGGAAGCGGCTGTTCCGGCGGCGGTCGTGGAACCTGAGCCGGTGAAGCCGGAGGCCGTGGCGCCTGTGCCGGTGGCGCCCGAGCCCGTCGAGCCGGAGGCCGTAAAGCCTCCGCCCGTGGACCCCGAGCCGGGTGCCCCCGAGCCCCTACGTGAAGACCCCGCTCCCTCCCGCTGGCGCCGGGCCTCCGCCCGTACGCGCGTCCTCCTCGCCGCCGCGGCCGTCGTCGCGCTCACCGTCCCCACCGCCGTCGTCATCGGCCAGCTCAAGCAGACCGGTGCCGACGCGGCCGCGGGCGCCCCGGGCGGGCACGGCACGACAGCCGGAAAGGGAGACGACTTCGTCTCCGCGTCCCCGTACAGCCCCTCGCCCTCGGTCAGCGCATCGAAGCGGCCCAGCGCCTCCGCGACCGCCGGTTCGGCCAGTCCCTCCGTACGGACGTCGCCGTCCGCCTCGCGCACCACCGGCGCGCCCGGGGGCGGGCCGGGGAAGCCGCCCACGGTGACGATCAGCTCGTACAACTGGGAGGAGCCCTGCGGGCAGTACTACCTGCTGGGCCAGGACCCGGCGACCGTGCCGCCCCCGCCGCCGCCCAACAGCACCCGGGGCTGGGCGCGGGCGCTCGGCGGGGTGGACGGGGGTTCCATGAAGCTGGAGCTGACCGTGCAGGGCACCTCCGCGCAGGCCGTCGTGCTGACCGGGCTCCGGGTGAAGGTGCTGAGCCAGCGGGCGCCCGTGCAGCAGCCGGCGTTCTCGATGGGCGAGGGGTGCGGCAGCGGCATCGAGCCCCAGTCCTTCGACGTGGACCTGGACGACAGCCGCCCGGCGCTCAAACCGGTTGCCGGGCAGCAGGGCGACGAGACCGTGCCCGCCAAGAACTTCCCGTTCCGGGTGTCGTCCAGCGATGTGGAGGTCTTCGACCTCGACGCGCACGTGGAGGGCCACGACGTCAGCTGGTACCTGGAGCTGGACTGGTCCAGCGGCGGCCGTACGGGGACCCTGCGCGTGGACGAGGGCGGCGAGCCGTTCCGTACGAGCAGCATCGCGGGGCGCCCGGAGTACTACTACCGCTACGACACCTCGGTCTGGGAAAAGCGCTGAGCGGCACGCGGCCCCCGGGAAGGGTCGCGTGCCGCTCGAACGGGTCAGGCGTCAGGCGCGCTTGCGGCGGCGGGCCATGACCACGAGGCCCGCACCGGCGGCGACGACCACGGCGCCTCCCACGGTGATCGGGACCATGTTGTCGCTACCGGTCGTCGCCAGGTCGCCCTCGGGCTGCGAGGGGCTGGGCGACGGGACCGCGGCGCCCGGGGTCGTCGTGCCCGACGGGGTGGCGGACGGCGTGGCGGTGCCGGACGGGGTGGCCGAGGGCGAAGGGGTGCCGGTCGCCGGGGGCGTCGAGGAGGGCGTGCCGCTCGGGGTCGTGCTCGGCTGCGGGGTGCCGGGCACCTCGGGCAGGCAGCCGGTGAACGGGAAGTGGTGCGTCTCCGCGCCGCCCGAGCCGTGCAGCGAGGCCACCCACACCGAGCCGTTGACCGGGGCGGCCGTGCCCAGCTCCAGGTGCGCGTACGGGGCGAGCACGCTGCCGGGCCAGGCGGCCTGGCTGTTCTTGACGACCTTCGTGGCGTTCGGGAAGTTCCAGAGCAGCTTGGCGCGGACCGCGCCGTCGTCCGCGCTCTGCGTCTTGTCGTCCAGGACGAAGTCCTGACCGCCCGACAGGAAGAAGCCGGTCGTGCCGGCCGCCTGCATGTCGTACGTCTGACCGGTGACGTTGACGATCGTCGTCGCCCCGGCCGGGACCTTGACGAAGACCTCCTTCGCCTTCTCCAGCTGCGACGCCTCGACCGAGAACACGTTCCGGCCGGTGTCCGTGCCGGTCAGCGTCAGCCGGTTGCCGTCGAGGCTCGCGGTGGCGCCGGAGGTCGCCGACTCCTTGGCCAGCGCGTCCGCGTACGACCGGAGCTTCGCGAACTCGCCGTCGAAGTCGATCAGATCGGCCTTCTTGCCGAAGGTGCCGTTGTGCATCTCGACCGCGCGGTCCTTGACCTCGCCGCCGACGACGGCGTTGCCCTTCATGACGACGGTGGCGGAACCGCCGTTGAGCAGGTCGCCGCGCACGACGAGCGAGGCCCGGCCGGGCAGTGCGTCGACCTGGGCGGCCGTCAGCTCGTTGCCGACGCTGAACCCGCCCTTGAAGTCGGCGTTGCCGCCGACCGCCACGGCGCCTTCGGCGTCGGGGGAGTGGACGTCGTCCCCGAGGACGAACTCGCCGTACTTCCCGGCGATTCCGAAGGCGTCGGTCGTGCAGTCCGCCGAGGCGGGGGCGGCCTGGACGGCCGGAGCGACGGTGAGCCCGAGAACGAGGGCACCGCCGAGCGCCGCGAGGGCGGCGGAGGTCGGTATGCGCATGGTGCGTGGGTCTCCTGCGGAGCAGTTATGAAGGTTCTGTGGCGACTCCGGTCATGATTCTCATACTCGGGGAAATTGGTCAAGACCAATGAGGGCATCGGCCCTCATTGGTTATGGAGTTCAGCGCCCCACGTGTCCCGTGAACGCGGCCCAACTGGTCGGCGCGACGGTGAGCACGGGGCCTTCCAGGTTCTTGGAGTCGCGCACGTGCACGGCGGAGGTGTGCGCGGCGACCTCGACGCACTGGCCGCCTTCGTCGCCGCTGTAGCTCGACTTGAACCAGTCGTAGGCGACTTCGAGGCAGGCGCCTCCTTCGCTGCCGCTGTAGCTGGACTTGAACCACGTACGTGCAGTGCTCATTGCTCTCCCAGCAAGATTCTCAGCAGGCGCAAAGATTCCTCTGGCGTCAGCGCCTGGGTTCGCAGCATCGCATATTTCTGGGAGAGGATGCTGACCTCGTCGGGATCGGATACCAGCAGGCTGCCGCGCTGCGTTTCGGAGTACGCGACGCGCTGGTAGTCGGGCGTTTCCAGCAGGGTGAAGGGCCCGTTCAGCCCGGCGTGGACCCGGCTGTCCAGGGGGAGGATCTGGAGGCAGACGCCCGGGAGTTGGGCGACGCGGACCAGATGCCGCAACTGCTCCCGGTGCTCCTCGTCGCCGAGCAGCTGCATCCTGAGTACCGGCTCCCAGATGACGAAGCTGATCGTCGGCGGCGACTTGCGGTGCAGGATCTCCTGGCGCTCGATCCGGCTGGCCGTCTGCTCCTCGATCTCCTCCTCGCTGAAGGCCGGGATGCGGTTGCGGAAGACCGCGCGGGCGTACGCCTCGGTCTGGAGGAGGCCCGGCAGGACCTGGTTGTCGTACCAGGACAGCGCCAGGGCGTGCTTCTCCAGATCCATGTACGCCTCGGCCCAGACCGGGGTGAGGTCCATCTCGGGCAGGTTGTCCAACGCCGTCAGCAGCGCGCCCTTCGTGTCCATGACCCCGTCCAGCGTCCGGGCCAGCGCCGGCACCAGGCTCCGGCGGCCCTGCTCGATCGACGCGATCGTCTCCGGCTGTACGACGGCCGCGTCCGCCAGTTGATGCTGTGTCAGCCCGGCCATGCGGCGGAAATGGGCGACGAGGGCGCCCATCATCTTCATGATCGACGCGTCCTTGCGCCGACGGCTCTTGCTTTGCATACGGTGCCCACTCCCCACCCGGGCCCCCGCTTCACGCCTGCCCGACCCGTACAAGTTATGTGTACGGGTGCTCACTGTGCGCGATGTCCGCCATATCGCCCCCGTCACGGGGAAGGTGCGAGCCACCTACCCCTTTCAAGGAGCGACGACATGACCAGCGGCACCGACGACAGACCGGAACTGCGGACAGACGACCCCGTTGCCGATACCGCCCTCGTGGAGCGCGCCCACCGCCTCAGGCGCCGGCTCGAACGGCTCATCGGGATCGCCGCGACCGAGGGGAACGAACTGGTCCCGCTACGGAACGGGGACGCGATCTTCGCCGCGATGCTGGACAGCATCCGCCGCGCCGAGCACACCGTGGACATGATGACGTTCGTCTACTGGCGCGGCGACATCGCGCGGGAGTTCGCCGCCACCCTGGCGGACCGCGCCCGCGCCGGGGTCCGCGTACGGCTGCTGCTCGACGGGTTCGGGAGCAGGCTCATAGAGAAGGACCAGCTGGCGGCCATGGAGGACGCGGGCGTCCAGGTCGCGTGGTTCCGCAAGCCGCTCTACCTCTCGCCCCTGAAGCAGAACCACCGCTGCCACCGCAAGGTCCTCGTGGTGGACGAGGAGGCCGCGTTCACCGGCGGCGTCGGGATAGCCGAGGAGTGGTGCGGCGACGCGCGGAACGAGAACGAGTGGCGTGACACGCACGTCCGCGTACGGGGCCCGGCCGTCGACGGACTCGCCGCGGCCTTCGCGCAGAACTGGGCCGAGTGCCACGACGAACTCTTCGACGCGCGCGACCGGTTCCGGAACATCCCGCCGCGGGGCGACGCCGTGGTGCAGGTGGTGCGGGGCTCGGCCAGCGTCGGCTGGCAGGACATGCAGACCCTGCTCCGGGTCGTCCTGGAGACCGCCGAGGAACGCGTCAGGATCGCCACGGCCTACTTCGCCCCGGACGCCTTCTTCGTGGAGCTGATGTGCGCGGCGGCGCGGCGCGGGGTCGAGGTGGAGATCCTGCTGCCGGGCCCGCACACGGACAAGCGGGTCTGCCAGCTCGCCGGGCAGCTGTACTACGAGCGGCTCACGGCGTGCGGCGTGAAGATCCACCACTACCAGCCGACGATGATGCACGCCAAGATCATCACCGTCGACCGGGTCGCCGCGCTGATCGGGTCCACGAACATCAACCGCCGTTCCCTGGACCACGACGAGGAGGTCATGCTCGCGGTCCTGGACCGGGAACTCACCGCCACGCTCGACGCCCACTTCGCGGAGGACCTGAAGGCGAGCGAGCTCATCGAGGGCCGGAGGTGGCGGCGCAGGTCCGTCGCGCAGCGGCTCCGCGAGGCGTCGGTGCGGCCGCTGCGCCGCTTCCTCTGAGCGCCCGTCATTTTCAGCGCGCCATGGAAACGAGAACGACTTTTCCGCGGGGGGCGTGGTCGCGAATGTCGGCCTTATCGGCCAGCTTCAGGATCAGGGGCCAGCCGAAGCCCCCCGTACCGCCGCTGAGGTCGGGCTTTCGCTGTCGCGGGCGGTCCCTACTGGGGTCGGCGACCTGTACGTACAGCATGGCTTCGTCCGCCCAGAAGCTCAGCGCGGTCACCGCGCCCGCGTGCCGGATCGCGTTCGTCACCAGTTCGGACACCAGGAGCAGCAGGTCCTGGATGGTCGTCGCCGCCGGTCGTGGGTCGAGTGTCGCCACGAACGCCTTGGCGGCCGCCCGTGCGTCGGCCGCCCTGGACGGCGGAGGCTCGGTCACTGTCGTCGGGTGCGGCGCGGGAGACACCGCCGCGGAGTCGAGGTCAGTCATTTTCTCCCCCGGAGAAATGATCGTCGAACGGTCTGAATTCTTCTTCTTCCCTCGGGTCCCAGGCGTATCCGGCTTTTTTCCCGTACGTGGGGCAAGCGATTGAGCACGTCGACTCGGGGCATACGGGGCAAGTGAATTCCGGCCCGGCGCCGGAAAGAGGCCATGGCCGAAGGGGACACCAGATGACCGACTCAGCCGACTCCGTCCGCGACGCACTCCTGGTCACCCAGCCGGTGCCCGACCTCCAGCTCCAGCTGCTGATCCAGCTGCTCGACCGGGAGACCCGGTCCGGCCTGCCGCTGACGCTCGCCGTTCCCGCCGGAGTGCTGCACGGCGACGTGATCGGTCATGAAGCGTGGAAGGCGGAGTGGGCCCGCAGCCTGCGCCAGGTCGAGGGCGAAGGAGCGAACCTCCTCGCGGAGTTCCCCGAGACGGTGGACCAGGGCCTCAAGGAGATGGGGGCCGAGGAGGACGCCCCGTTCCTGCCCCGGTGGATCCACCTGCGGGACGCGACCCTCGTCTGCGGCGGGGTGGCCCCGCTGCGGCTGCCGCTGTGGCGGGGCAGGCTGTCCGACGTATCGGGATGGACGCTGGGGCGGCCGGAGTAGCGGAGAGGGGCGGGGCCGCGACGGCCCCGCCCCTCCCGGCGCCTCAGAGCCGCTCGGGCGTCCGGATGCCGAGCAGCGCCATGCCCCGGTGCAGGGTGCGGGCGGTGAGGTCGCAGAGGAACAGCCGGTTCTCGACCACCTCGGCCGTGTTGTCCTCGCTCAGCACGTGGCACTGGTCGTAGAACGTCGTGAAGAGCGACGCGAGCTGGTAGAGGTACGCCGCCAGCTTGTGCGGCTCGTAACCGGCGGCCACCTCGGCCAGCACCTCGCCGAACTGGTCCAGATGCAGGCCCAGCGCCCGCTCCGCCGGGGCCAGCTCCAGCTCCGGGTGCGCGACCGGCTTCGCGTCGCCCGCCTTGCGCAGGATCGACTGGATACGCGCGTACGCGTACTGGAGGTACACCGAGGTGTCGCCGTTCAGCGACACCATCTGGTCCAGGTCGAACTTGTAGTCCCGTACGGCGGAGGTCGACAGGTCCGCGTACTTCACGGCGCCCACGCCGACGTACCGGCCGTTCTCCACGATCTCCTGCTCGGTCAGGCCCACCTTCTCGGCCTTCCCCCGGACCACGTCCGTCGCCCGCTCGACGGCCTCGTCCAGCAGGTCCTCCAGCCGGACCGTGACGCCCTCACGGGTCTTGAACGGCTTGCCGTCCTTGCCGAGCACCGTGCCGAACGCGAGCTGGTGCGCCTTCACGTCCTCGTTCAGCCAGCCCGCACGCCGGGCCGTCTCGAAGACCATCTTGAAGTGCAGCGACTGCCGCGCGTCCACCACGTACAGCAGGGTGTCCGCCTCGAGGTTCTGCACCCGGTCGCGGATCGCGGAGAGGTCGGTCGCCGCGTAGCCGTAACCGCCGTTCGTCTTCTTGACGATCAGCGGGACCTTGTTGCCGTCGGGGCCCAGCACGTCGTCGAAGAAGACGCAGAGCGCACCCTCGGAGCGGACGGCGACGCCCGTCTCCTCCAGGATGCGGCAGGTCTCCTCCAGCATGTCGTTGTAGCCGGACTCGCCGACGATGTCGGGGTCGCTGATCTCCATGTCGAGCTTGTCGAAGACCGAGTAGAAGTAGATCTTCGACTCGTCCACGAACCGCTGCCACATGGCCAGCGTCTCCGAGTCGCCCGCCTGGAGCGCGACCACCCGGTCCCGGGACCGGGCCTTGAACTCCTCGTCCGAGTCGAACAGGACCCGCGACGCCTTGTAGAGCCGGTTCAGCGAGGACATCGCGGCCTCGCCGTCCTCCTGGCCGCCCTCGTGGTCCAGCTCGTGCGGGTGCTCCACGAGGTACTGGATGAGCATGCCGAACTGCGTGCCCCAGTCGCCGATGTGGTGGCGCCGGACCACGGACTCGCCGGTGAACTCCAGGATCCGCACCATCGCGTCACCGATGACGGCGGACCGCAGGTGGCCGACGTGCATCTCCTTGGCCACGTTGGGCTGGGCGTAGTCGATGACCGTGGTGCCCGCCGCCTCGTCCGCCGGGACGCCCAGCCGGTCGCCGTCGGCGGCGCGCGCGGCCAGGGTCTCGGTGATCGCCCGGTCGGTCAGCGTGACGTTCAGGAAGCCGGGGCCGGAGACCTCGATGTCCTTGATCAGGTCCGAGGCCGGGAGCGCGTCGGTGACCTGGGCGGCCAGCTCGCGCGGATTGCCCTTGAGCTTCTTGGCGAGCGCCAGGATGCCGTTGGCCTGGAAATCGGCCCGGTCGCTTCGGCGCAGCAGCGGATCGGCGGTGCCCGCATCCGGCAGTGCTGCCGTCAGGGCGTCCGCCAGCTGCTGCTGGAGCGTGGAAGCGAGGGAATTGACCGAGGCCATGAGTCTGGCTGCCGTTTCCGTAGGGGACTGAGGATCGGTCCAGTATCCCACGGGGCGTAAAGCCGTTTTCGTGCTGCGGCCCGCACCTGGGAGAATGGGCGGTGCCCCTACCAGTCCTGGACGAGAGAAGGACGTGCCGACCGTGGCTCAGAGTCAGAGCAGCACCGAGACCGACTGGGTCTCCCGCTTCGCGGACGAGGTCATCGCCGAATCGGAGCGTCGTGCGCCTGGCAAACCGGTCGTCGTCGCCTCCGGCCTCTCCCCGTCGGGCCCGATCCACCTGGGCAACCTCCGCGAGGTCATGACCCCGCACCTGGTCGCCGACGAGATCCGCCGCCGCGGGTACACCGTGCGCCACCTGATCTCCTGGGACGACTACGACCGCTACCGCAAGGTGCCGAACGGCGTCCCCGGCATCGACGCCTCCTGGGCCGAGCACATCGGCAAGCCGCTGACCTCGGTGCCCGCCCCGGCCGGGTCCGCGTACCCGAACTGGGCCGAGCACTTCAAGGCCGCCATGACCGCGTCCCTGGACGAGCTCGGCGTCGAGTACGACGGCATCAGCCAGACGGAGCAGTACCTCGCGGGCACCTACCGCGAGCAGATCCTGCACGCCATGCGCCACCGCGCGGACATCGACGCCATCCTCGACCGCTACCGCACCAAGAAGGACCCGGCGGCCGGCGGCAAGGGCGGCAAGAAGCCGCAGCAGAAGAAGGTGGACGAGGCCGAGCTGGAGGCCGAGGCCGGTTCCGGCGCGGCCGGCGAGGACGACGGCTCCGGCGGCTCCGCCGGCTACTTCCCGTACAAGCCCTACTGCGGCAACTGCGAGAAGGACCTCACCACCGTCACCTCGTACGACGACGACAGCACCGAGCTGAACTACACCTGCACCGCCTGCGGCTTCGCCGAGACCGTGCGGCTCGGCGAGTTCAACCGGGGCAAGCTGGTCTGGAAGGTCGACTGGCCCATGCGCTGGGCCTACGAGGGCGTGATCTTCGAGCCCAGCGGCGTCGACCACTCCTCGCCCGGCTCCTCCTTCGTCGTCGGCGGCCAGATCGTCCGCGAGGTCTTCGACGGCGTCCAGCCGATCGGGCCGATGTACGCCTTCGTCGGGATCTCCGGCATGGCCAAGATGTCCTCCTCCAAGGGCGGCGTGCCCACCCCGGCCGACGCCCTGAAGATCATGGAGGCCCCGCTGCTGCGCTGGCTCTACGCCCGCCGCAGGCCCAACCAGTCCTTCAAGATCGCCTTCGACCAGGAGATCCAGCGGCTCTACGACGAGTGGGACTCGCTGGCCCGCAAGGTCGCCGACGGCACGGTCCTCCCGGCCGACGCCGCCGCGTACAGCCGCGCGATCGGCACGGCCACCGGTGCGCTCCCGAGCACACCGCGCCCGCTGCCGTACCGCACGCTCGCCTCGGTCGCGGACATCACGGCCGGCGCGGAGGACCAGACGCTGCGCATCCTCAGCGAGCTGGACCCGGCGAACCCGCTGACCTCGCTGGACGAGGCCCGCCCGCGCCTCGACCGCGCCGAGAGCTGGATCACCACCCAGGTCCCGGCCGAGGCCCGCACCATCGTGCGCGACGAGCCGGACAAGGAGCTGCTCGGCTCGCTGGACGACCAGGGCCGCGAGTCGCTGCGGCTGCTCCTGGAGGGCCTGGACACGCACTGGTCCCTGGACGGCCTGACCACGCTCGTCTACGGCGTGCCGAAGGTCCTCGCCGGTCTGGAGCCCGACGCCAAGCCGACGCCCGAGCTGAAGACCGCCCAGCGGTCCTTCTTCGCCCTGCTCTACCGGCTGCTCGTCAGCCGCGACACGGGCCCCCGCCTGCCCACGCTGCTGCTCGCGGTGGGGGCGGACCGGGTGCGGACGCTCTTGGGCGCGTAGTACGGATGCGTCGAGGGGCCGTCTCCCGGGTGGGAGGCGGCCCCTCGTGCGTCGTGCGCTTACGCGATGTGATCGGCTTCCAGCTCCGCGTGGAAGCGCCGCTTGAAGTCCGGCATCAGCTGCCGGATCAGCGCCTCGCCGCGCGGGTGGCGGACGTTGTGCCCGTCCGACAGGTGTATGTCCAGCACCGCGACGCTCGGGTAGTCGTTGTTCTCCGCGATGAACGCCGAGAACACCTCGTACGCGATCTCGGCGAACTCCTCGTCCTGCTGCGTCCACTGCTGCGCGGGCTCCTGGACGGGCTCCGGCAGCGGTTCCGGCAGGGGCTCCGGTACGGGGATCTGCTCGGGCTGCCCGCCGGGGACGGTGCTCCCGACCGTGCCCACGTTGCCCAGCGGGCGGGTGCGGCCCGGGCCCGTGGGGACCTGGTGCGGGACCGGGCCCTCGACCTCGAAGTCCGGGTCGTACGTGCCCTCGTACACCTTGGCGGTCGCCTGCGCCGGGAACCAGGGGTTGTCGTTCTCGTCGGTGGTGGGCTGCGCGGGGCCGTGCTGCGGCGCCTCCGGGGTCGCCGTCTGCGGCAGCTCCGGGTGCTGCTGGGCCGTCTCCACGGCGGGGGCGGCGTGGGGCTGCGGCTCCGGCACGGGCAGCGGCATCGCGGCCGGTTCCGGGGCCGGGGGCAGGAGGGCCGGTTCGATGCCGGCGGCGGCCAGGCCGGCGGGGCCGGTGTCGGCGAGCGGGACACCGTACTTCGCGAGGCGCAGGGGCATCAGGGACTCGACCGGTGCCTTGCGGCGCCAGGCGCGGCCGTAGCGGGCCTGGAGGCGGGCCTGGTAGATCAGGCGGTCCTGCTCCAGCTTGATGACCTGCTCGTAGCTGCGGAGCTCCCAGAGCTTCATCCGGCGCCAGAGCCGGAAGGTGGGGACCGGCGAGAGCAGCCACCGGGTGAGGCGGACGCCCTCCATGTGCTTGTCGGCCGTGATGTCCGCGATCCGGCCCACCGCGTGGCGGGCGGCCTCGACGGAGACGACGAAGAGCACCGGGATCACGGCGTGCATGCCGACGCCGAGCGGGTCGGGCCAGGCGGCGGCGCCGTTGAACGCGATCGTCGCGGCCGTCAGCAGCCAGGCCGTCTGGCGCAGCAGCGGGAACGGGATGCGCAGCCAGGTGAGCAGCAGGTCCAGGGCCAGCAGGACGCAGATGCCCGCGTCGATGCCGATCGGGAAGACCAGCGAGAAGTCGCCGAACCCCTTGCTCAGGGCCAGCTCGCGCACCGCGGCGTACGAACCGGCGAAGCCGATCGCGGCGATCAGCACCGCACCGGCCACGACCAGACCGATCAGTATCCGGTGCGTGCGCGTCAGCTGCATCGCAGCCACCCCCCATCCCCTCCCTGTTCCCTTGTCCTCGCCTGTTCCTGTCGCCGGTGGCGTGTCTCCGGCGGGCACAGCCTGGCACATGTGTGCGAGAGGTGTCGCGGGGGGAGGGGCCGGGGCGGCCGCGGCTGTCGCTGTTAGGACGCGGCCTTGGCCGACGAACTGGGCTTCTTCGACGGCTTCTTGGAGGAGTCGTCGGACGCCGTGTCAGTTGCCTTGTCGCTTGCCTTGTCGCTTGCCTTCGGGGACGCGTCGGTCTTCGCGTTCGCGTCGGCGACGGCCGCGACCGCGTCCTTGGCGGCCATCGTGGCGCCCGTCAGGATCGTCTCGGCGTCCGGCGTCTTCGAACCGGCGTAGCCCGCGCCGTTGTAGTTGACGACCACGACGACGTTCCCCGTACGGGCGACGATCGTCGTGAACCGGAAGTCCTCGTCCGTCTTGGACTGGTCGTACGCGATCTTCGTCGCCTGGTCGCCGATGCCGCTGACGGACCCGGTCGCGACGTTCTTCGCGCCGTCGGTCGCCTCGGACTTCTTGACCTGCTTGTCGAACTCCTCGCCCGCGCGGGCGGCCCCGCTGCCCAGGGTCTGGTCCGAGGCGAAGCGGGTGAAGCCGACGTCCAGCCAGCGGTACTGGGAGCCCTTGACGCCCTTGTCGGCCAGCCCGTTCCAGGAGCAGCCGGTGCGGACGGACGCGTCGCTGGACTTGCTGCGCGTGCCGTTCTTGCTCTTGGCGGAGGGGACCAGGGACGTGACGGTCTTCGCCTCGACGGCCGAGCAGGGGTCGGGCAGCTCGGCGAACTTCGCCGCCTCGACGGCCGGTTCCGACTTCGTGGCGTCCGGCGAGGCGGAGGCGGAGGAGTCCGCCTCCTTCTTGTCGCCGGAGTCCGACGAGCAGCCGGCGACGACGAGCATCACCGGGACGGCGGCGCAGGCGAGTATGCGGGTGAGTCGCGGGGCTGATCGGTGCATGGTTCCTTCACTCGGATGGCGCGGCGGTCGGGGGACGGTGGTGCGGCGGTAGCCGTACGGAGACAGGCGGCGGCGCTCGGCCACCGGTGGCTCCGGAGGGCCACGGTACGACGGACGGCGACCGGATGCCGCCTTCGCCGACGGGTGCGGGGAGCGGTGCGCGGGCGGGCCCGGCGGGGCGCGGGCGGCCTCAGTCGTTGAACGAATCGACCAGCTGACGGGCCAGTGCCTGGGCCTTCTCCTGGAGTTCCTGGCTGTCGGGGACCTCGGTGGGCATGGCCGGCTGGGCGGTGTACTCGACGGTCACGATGACGTTGGATGTGCGGAACACCACGCTGACGGTGCGGTGACGGGCGGGGGCGCCGGCCCGGCTGAGCGCGTCGTCCAGGAACGCGCTGTCGCCCAGCTTGTCGAGCAGCCGGGGCTGGAGGCTGTCGGCGGGGCTGCCGGGGGTGGTGCCGCCGGTGTCGCCGGTCGCGCCCTTGTCGTCCGCGCCGTCCGTGCTGCCCGTGCCGTCCGTGCTCGCCGTACCGTCCGCGCTCTCCGTGCCCTCCGTGCCCGCGTCCGGGTCGCCGGAGCCGGACGGGGAGGCGTCGGGGGTCTCCGGCGGCAGGGCGGTGTCGGGCAGGTCGGCGGCGGTCTCCTTCTTCGCGTACACCTCGCGGGCGCGGTCGTCGTCGCTCACGGCGGTGTCGTAGGAGACGACGCGCTCGAAGTCCAGGTGGATGCTGCGGGTGCCCTCGGGGGCGTCGGACTTCCAGCGGCAGCCGACCCGCCGGTCGGTGTCGTACGTGACCGTGGCGGCGCCCTCGAACACCTTGCCCTGCTGGGCCTCCGGCAGGTCGGCGGTCCCGGGCAGGAGGTCCTTGAGGGTGGCCGGCGGGACGGCCCGGCAGGCGTCGGGGAGCGTGAGGTACTTGCCCGGGGGCGCGGCGGAGGTGGTGGGGGTGTTGCCCGGCTTGCCGTCGGGGGCGGATTCGCCGCTTCCGGTGTCGCTGGTGCAGCCGGCGGCGAGTGCCGCGATGAGCACGGCGCCGGTCGCGTACGCCATTCGTCGCACGGTCCTGGGCTCCCTTCGTGCGAAAAACGGTTGCCGCCCGATGGCGGCCGGTGGACACAATGTGTATCGCACGCGCCGCTGTGAACGCCGGTCGGCCGACTCATTTGCCGATCTTGGCGCCGGTTTTGCGCTTTCAGACTTTTACGGGGGAATCGAGGGGTTATGTCGTATGTAGAGGTACCGGGTGCGCAGGTTCCCATCCGGATGTGGACCGACCCGGCGTCGGTCGAGGACGTGGCGATGCAGCAGCTGCGCAACGTCGCCACCCTGCCCTGGATCAAGGGCCTGGCCGTCATGCCCGACGTCCACTTCGGCAAGGGCGCCACGGTCGGCTCGGTGATCGCGATGCACGGCGCGGTCTGCCCGGCGGCGGTGGGCGTGGACATCGGCTGCGGCATGTCCGCGGTGAAGACGTCGCTGACCGCGAACGACCTCCCCGGCGACCTGTCCGGCCTCCGCTCGAAGATCGAGCAGGCGATCCCGGTCGGCCGGGGCATGCACGACGACCCGGTCGACCCGTCCGACCTGTACGGCCTGGCGGCCGGCGGCTGGGACGACTTCTGGTCGCGGTTCGACGGGGTGGCCGAAGCGGTCAAATTCCGTCAGGAACGGGCCACAAAGCAGATGGGAACGCTCGGCGGGGGCAATCACCACATCGAGGTCTCGCTGGACGAGTCGGGTGCGGTGTGGCTCACGCTGCACTCCGGCTCGCGTGCCATCGGCAAGGAGCTGGCCGACTTCCACATCGGCCGGGCGCAGGGGCTGGCGCACAACCAGGGCCTGGTCGACCGTGACCTGGCCGTCTTCCTCGCGGACACCGACCCGATGCGGGAGTACCGCAACGACCTGTTCTGGGCGCAGGAGTACGCGAAGTACAACCGCGCGGCCATGATGGCGCTCCTGAAGAACGTGATCCGCAAGGAGTTCAAGAAGGCGAAGGTGACCTTCGAGCAGGAGGTCAGCTGCCACCACAACTACGTGGCGGAAGAGCGCTACGAGGGCATGGACCTGCTGGTGACCCGCAAGGGCGCCATCCGGGCCGGTGCGGGGGAGCTGGGCATCATCCCGGGGTCCATGGGCACCGCCACGTACATCGTGAAGGGCCTCGGCAACGAGAAGGCGTTCAACTCGGCCTCGCACGGTGCCGGCCGCCGGATGAGCCGGAACGCGGCGAAGAAGCGGTTCTCCCCGAAGGACCTGGCGGCGCAGACGCAGGGCGTGGAGTGCCGCAAGGACTCCGGTGTCGTGGACGAGATCCCCGCCGCGTACAAGCCGATCGAGCAGGTGATGGAGCAGCAGCGCGACCTGGTCGAGGTCGTCGCCAAGGTGAAGCAGGTCATCTGCGTGAAGGGCTGAAGGCGGGCGGGCCGGAGCCCGCCCGCCTTCGCGTACTGGTTCAGCCTTGGACCTGCCCCGATCTCAGCCGCCACAGCCGGACCGAGCAACTGGCCGTGGTGCGGTCGAGTTCCACCGCTGCGGCCGCCGCGTCTCCCGATCGCAGGAGCAGTTCGTCCTCCCAGGGCTTCCAGCGCCGGTTCTTCGCGCGGGGCTTGAGTCCTGGCGGGCGCTCCCATGCGGAGAGAGACGTGGCGGACGCCTGTTTACGAGGCAGCGCGAGGCATCCCGGATAGTAGAAGTGCTCGGCCAGCGTCACAGCGGCCTCCATCGTGTAGAGGATGTTGTAGACGCCGTCCCGGCTGTTCCGCGCGATCGAGCGCCGGGTGCCGGTGACCTTCTTCGCGTAGAAGCAGAGGTACGCGCCCACGGCCGTACTGGCCGTGGTGAGCGACAGGAACGGGAAGCCCTGGCCGGTGTAGCCCAGCGAACCGTCGGCGTCGATCACGCCCCGCAGGTAGTCGCGTGGGGAGAAGTCGACACGAGGCGGCTGGATGCGCCGCGACTTGGGGCCGTAAGGGAGGCCCAGTTCGTTCATCACGGTCCGGGCTTCGAGTGAGCAGAGGGTCCAGGTCGCCGAGTGGTGACTCTCGGAGAAGTTGGTGGCCCGGACGCGTTCCTTGATGCTGGAGTTGTACGGGGTGAGCCGCTGGAACTCGCGGAGGATGGCGATGTCCCGCACGTTGATCTCGACGCTGAGGCGGCCTTTTCTGCCTGTCCCGGCGGCCAGGTGACCATCGGCCTGGACGAAGCCGAACATGTAGCTGTACTCGGGATCGGTGAGATCCATGAATCCGCTCGTGCCAGGCGCCGGAAGGCCGGTGTCGAAAAGCGCGAGGGCGTTAGGGTCGTGCTCGGCCACGGGAAGCTCCACTTCCTTGGTGGTCAGGCTCTCGGCCGGGCTGCAATCCCGGGCCGAGAGCCGCTCTGTATGAAGTTGTGACCGACCGTACGCCGGTGACCTGCGCTGTTTCCGGCGATCGGGGAGCTTTCCCTCGGACGGGTGACGGGCCTCGGAGAGGTCAGCTGGTGCGATGCACCTTCGAGTTGGAGGCCTGGGCGCGGGGGCGGACCACCAGGAGGTCGATGTTGACGTGGCTGGGGCGGGTGACCGCCCAGTTGATCGTGTCGGCCACGTCGTCGGCGGTGAGGGGGGCGTCCACGCCCGCGTAGACCTTGGCGGCCTTGTCCGTGTCGCCGCGGAAGCGGGTGGTGGCGAACTCCTCGGTCTTGACCATGCCCGGGGCGATCTCGATGACGCGGACCGGGGTGCCGACGATCTCCAGGCGCAGGGTCTCGGCCAGGACGTGTTCGCCGTGCTTGGCGGCCACGTAACCGCCGCCGCCCTCGTAGGTGGAGAGGCCGGCGGTCGAGGAGAGGATGACGATCGTGCCGTCGCCGCTCGCGGTGAGGGCGGGGAGCAGGGCCTGGGTCACGTTGAGCGTGCCGATGACGTTCGTCTCGTACATCTGGCGCCAGTCCTGCGGGTCACCCGTGGCGACCGGGTCGGCCCCGAGCGCCCCGCCCGCGTTGTTCACCAGGACGGCCAGGCTGCGGAAGGCGGTGGCGAACTCGTCCACCGCCGCGCGGTCGGTGACGTCCAGCGCGTAGGCAGTCGCCTGGTGGCCGGCCTCGGTGAGCTCGGCGGCCAGGGCCTCGATGCGGTCCTTGCGGCGGGCGGTGAGCACGACGCGGTAGCCGGAGGCCGCCAGCTGCCGGGCGGTCGCGGCGCCGATGCCGCTGCTCGCTCCGGTGACGACGGCGATGGGGGTTGCGGCCATGGTCGGGCTCTCCTCGGACGGCTGAACGGTACGGTCGAACGGGGCCAGGATAGGCAGGTCGGACCGGGGTCAGTGGTTGCGGGGGGCGTACATGATCACGGCCATCCCGGCCAGGCAGACCAGCGCACCGGTCACGTCCCAGCGGTCCGGCCGGTAGCCGTCGGCGGCCATGCCCCAGGCGATCGAGCCCGCCACGAAGACCCCGCCGTACGCCGCGAGCACCCGCCCGAACTCGCCGTCCGGCTGGAGCGTCGCCACGAAGCCGTACGTGCCCAGCGCGATGATCCCCGCGCCGATCCAGGCCCACCCCCGGTGCTCCCGCACGCCCTGCCAGACGAGCCAGGCGCCGCCGATCTCGAAGAGCGCGGCGAGGACGAACAGGGCGGTGGAGCGGAGCACGGACATGGGAGCAGGGTGCCATGGGCGGCGCGCCGCGAGACGCGCCGAACCGGTCGGTAAATATGTGCAATTCAGGGTGATCGGTATCTTCAGGGCATGTTTCTGACGCGCAGGGCTCTGCTGGGGGTGTCCGCTGCGGCGGCGATGGTGGCGGCCGCGGTGCCGCTCGCGGGCGGTACGGCCTCGGCGCACGGCGCGCCCGTGGTCCGGAGCGTCGAGCCGGAGGCGGACGTGTCGCACCACGGGCACGTCGTGCTGTGGGGCGACACGCTCACGGTCCGGCTGCACAGCCAGAACCGGGGGCCCTCGGACGTGTCCGACGCGACCGTGCGGCTGCGGGTCTCCGTGCCGCTGGCCGACCGGCAGGAGCTGCCCGGCGACTGCCTCCAGGAGGACCCGCAGACCGTCCTGTGCCGGACCGGGCCCCTGCGCGCCGACGGCCGTCAGCAGCACCGGATCGCGCTCGGGCTCCGGCTGGCCGGGCTGACCGACGAGGTCGTCGTCCGGGTCGGCACCGCGTACAACGGCGGGACGACGGACCGGGACGCCGGCAACAACGAGCACGAGGTGCTGGCCCTGGCCACGGGGGACCCGTACGTGTTCTGAGCAGCGACCCCGGCCTTCGTACACTCTCCGCATGCCGCCGAAGCAGTCCCCCCGCCGCAGCACCCTGCTGGCCGAGATGTCCGTCGTGTCGCGGCGCTACATGGCCGCGTACGCGCTGTTCAACCAGGCCGTCGCCGACCGGCTGGGGCTGCACCCGACCGACCTCCAGTGCCTGAACCTGCTCAGCCTGGAGGCGGCGCCCGTCACCACGGGCCGCGTCGCCGAGCTGACCGGGCTCACCACCGGCTCGGCGACCCGGCTGGTGGACCGCCTCGTGCGGGCGGGTTACGTGACCCGGGCGCGGGACACCGCGGACCGGCGGCGGGTGCTCGTGGCGACGGTGCCCGAGCGCATGGCGGAGTTCGGCGCGGTGTGGAAGCGGCTGAACGGCGGCTGGGACGCGCTGTTCGACGCGTACGGCGACGACGAGGTGGCCCTGCTGCTCGGCCACATGCGGCGGACGGTGGAGCTGAGCACGACGCAGATCGCGCGGCTGCGGGACGGCGAGGCCTGAGGCCCGGGCCTCAGCCCGCCACCGGCCCGAAGTCGCGGACCGCTTCCGCGACGATCGCCTCGAGCCGGGCGTGGTGCGCGCCCCGCCAGTAGACCCGCCCGCACTCCGCGCACTGCGCGAACACGTCGTACGTACGGCGCGTCCCGTGCTCAAGGTGCGGGCCCACCGTGTCCTTGTCGGCCGCCGTCAGCGGGCCGTTGCACGCGGTGCACCGGGTCCACGGGGCGAGCGCCGGGGCGAACCGCTCCAGGACGTCCCGCAGCTGCTCGTCGGGCCGGTCGCTGTAGACGTACGCCCCCGCCCAGAGCTCGCGGCGGTGCAGCAGCCCCCGGTCCCGGGAGAGCAGGACGCGCCGCTCCTTCGCGGAGAGCGCGGCCAGGGCCGGGTCGCCGATGTCCTCGCTCTCGTACGCGGCGTCGACGCCGAGCAGCCGCAGCCGCCGGGCGAGGGTCCCGAGGTGGACGTCGAGCAGGAAGCGCAGGGGCGCCCCCGGCACGTGCTGCGGGCGGGGCACGGGCCGGACCTCGACCAGCTCCCCGGCGGCCGGGATGTGCGAGGCGGGGGCGGGGCGGCCGTCCACGAGGAGTTCGCCGGCCTCGGTGAGCGGGATGCCCAGGGACTCGACGACATGGCCGAGCGTGGACGAACCGTCGGTGATCACCGGCGTCCGCCCCTGCCGGCGCCCGTGGGCCACGAAGAGCCTGAGCTCGGGGGCGACTTCGAGGTGGATCTCCGGTCCGTTCACCCGGTCAGGATGCCATCGGGGGCGGGCCCGCCGCCTGCGGATTTCGGGGGCGGAAGGCGGATCTCACGGCCGGAAGGCGGCTTTCAGGGCCGGAAGGCGGCGGCGTGCTCGGCGGCCCAGGTGGCGAAGGGGCGGGCCGGGTGGCCGGTCAGCTTCTCCACCCCGTCTGCCACCTCGGCGGGGATGCCGTCGGTGGCCGCCCAGTACGCGAGCAGCCCGTCGGCGACCTCGGCCGGCATGAAGGACGCCATGGACTCCTTCCAGGCGGCCGGGGTCACCTCGTGGACGGCGGCCGGGGTGCCGGAGGCGTCGGCCAGGATGCGGACCTGCTCGGCGGCGCTGAGGGATTCGGGGCCGGTGAGGTGGTAGGGGGCGCCCTGGAGGGCGGGGTCGGTGAGCGCGGCGAGGGCGGCCTCGGCGATGTCGGTCTCGTGGACGGGGCTGCCCTCGCTGCGGGGGTGGGGCAGGTCGACGGGGCGCCCGGAGCGGAAGGCCCCGGACCACCCGTAGGCGTTGGTGGCGAAGGCGCCGGGGCGCAGCAGGGTCGCGGTGAGCGGGGATGCGAGCAGCGCCTGCTCCACCGCGTGGTGCGAGGCGGCGATCGGGTTGGCCGCCGGGTCGGGGACCAGGACCGAGCTGGAGGACAGCAGCACGATGTGGCGTACTCCGGCGGCCCGGGCGGCGGTGAGGAAGGCGTCGATGTGCGCGGGCTCCGCGTACAGGAAGACGGAGTCGACGCCCTCCAGGGCCCCGGGGAACGTGCCGGGGTCGCCGAGGTCGCAGGTCACGGCGGGGACGCCGGGCGGCGGGGTCAGCTCGGCGGCGTTGCGCGAGGCGGCGCGGACGGGGTGGCCGCCCTGGTGCAGGAGGGCGGTGAGCGCGGCGCCGACGCGGCCGCGGCATCCGGTGACGAGCGTGAGCATGGGTCTCCTCGGCATGGTTGAATGCGTCGCGCATAGGTTGTGCGACGCAGGTAAATATTCAGGAGGCGGCAGCACCCGTCAAACGCATAAGTCCGCCTCCGGCGTCAGGCGTCCGGGTGCAGGTCCAGCCGCCAGTCGTGGGTGAGGAGCGGGTGGCCCGGCGGGTACTCGATCTCGCACTCGCCGAGCAGCGTGAAGCCGGCCTTGCGGCAGACGCCGTTCGACGGGCCGTTCTCCACGGACGGATAGGCGTGCAGATAGCGGTGCTTGCGCTCGGCACGCGCCGCCTCGGCCACGGCGCGCGTGGCCGCCGAGGCGATGCCCCGGCCCTGGAACTCCGGCAGGACCGTCCAGCCGGTCTCGTACACCTCCTGGTCCCGCCAGGGCCGCTCCCAGAAGCCGATGGTGCCCACGGCCTCCGCCCCGTCGGCCAGGGCGACGCGGAACATCCGGCCCCGGCCCGTCCGGTCGGCGCTGAGCGCGACGTAACGGGCATGGCGCGCTATGAGCTGCGCCTCCGTCTCGAGCCCGCCCAGATGGGCCATCAGCTCCGGCGCGTTGGTGCGGCGGAGGAGGTCCAGGTCGTCGTCCGACCAGGGCTCGATCCGTACGGATGAGGGTGTGGTGCGCTTCACATCGGCCATGACCGCACTGTAGGACGCGGCACTGACAGTGGGCGCCTCAGCGGGCGCCCAGCGCCGTGGGCGGTACGCCGAGCGTCGCCGTGAAGTCCCGGACCAGGTGCGCCTGGTCGCTGTAGCCGAGGTCGGCGGCGAGGGCCGCCCAGTCCACGTCCGGGCCCGCCCCGGCGCGTTCCAGCGCCTCGTGGATGCGGTAGCGCAGGATGACCCACTTGGGGCCGACCCCCACGTACGCGGCGAACAGCCGTTGCAGCGAGCGTGCCGACACCCCCTCGGCGCGGGCGAGTCCGTCCACGCGCAGGATCGTCCGGTCGGTGCGGACCAGGTCCACCAGGGCCATCGCCCGGTCGGCGCGCGGGTCGGGCTCGGGGCCGAGCGCCAGCAGGTACGCGTCGAGCGCGGCGACCCGGTCGTCCTCGTCCGCCGGGTCCAGCACGGCGGCGGGCGGGGTGAGCGGCGCGGGAGGTGCTGGTTGCGTGAACACGTCGGCCGCCGGGAGCCGCCGGCCGGTCCACCGCGAGACGGGCGCCCCGGGCGCGAACGGCCGGAAGCCGCCCGGCCGGAACTGCACCCCGCAGACCCGCCCGCGCCCCTCCAGCTTCTGCGTGAACAGCTCCAGGCCGATGCCCGAGACCTCGGCGTACCCCGCGTCCTCGTCGCCGCAGCCCGCGTACCGCTCGAAGACGAGGTTGACGCTCGGGTGCGGGACGAGATGCGAGGCGTACGGCTGGGAGAGGTCCCAGTCGATCAGCCAGTAGTGCTCCAGATACCGCCGCAGCCCGGGCGCGGGCTCGCGGCGCCGGAACTGTACGTGCGCGAACAGCTCGGGCGCGTCGACGATGCCCCGGGTGTCGCGCCGAGGACCTTCGTGACCGGCCACGACGCGAGATCCTAGGTGCGCTCCCGGCTCTCGGCCAGCCGGGCGGCCTGCTGGGTGTACGGGGACGGCGGCGCGGGATGCCGGCGCCGCCACCAGGTACTGGCGGCCGTGTAGAGGCCGCTGGCGAGGAGCAGCGCGGGGATGGACAGGGTCAGGAGTGTGTCGCCCATGGCAGCCTCCTTCGGGAGGGCGGTGCCTCCTGCATCGGCAGGGCGGGCGGGCGGACTGAAGATCACTCTTCGGCCATTGAATGGCCGGATGCGGCTGGCCTACATCTGTCCTTCGAGCACATGACCGCAGGTGGGCGCGTTGTTGACGGCTTCAGCGCGCCGGCGCGCGGCACTGGGCGACCTCCGCCAGGTACTCGCTCATCGCGTCGCGGTTGCGGACGAGGACGTCGATCCGTTCGCTCAGCCGGTCCCGTTCGGTGGTCAGCAGGGCCAGCATCTCCGGTGTGGCGTCCGGGAAGTGGATCGAGCGGGGCTTGTCCAGGCACGGGAGGATCTGCTTGATGATGCGCGTGGGGAGCCCCGCGTCCAGCAGGCCGCGGATCTGGTTGACCCGGTCCACGTAACGCTCGTCGTACTCGCGGTAGCCGTTCGGACCCCGGTCGGGGACGATCAGCCGCTGCTCCTCGTAGTAGCGCAGCAGACGGCGGGACGCGCCCGTGCGGCGGGACAGTTCACCGATCCTCATCCCGCCGAAGCTACCCGGCACCTGACGGCTTGACCATCACACCGATGTGAACGTTTCAGGATGCCGCCATGACCACCACGCCCTCCGAGGCGGAGCCTCGTACGCGGCCGGGCGGCCTGCCCTGGCCGGCGCTCCTCGCCCTGTCGACCGCCGTCTTCATCACCAGCCTGACCGAGACCCTGCCCGCCGGTGTGCTGCCCGGGATGGCGGAATCCCTGGACGTCGGCCCGGGCGCCGCCGGCCAGTCCGTCACCGTCTACGCGGCCGGCACGGCCCTGACCGCGATCCCGCTCGCCCGGGCGACGGCGTCCGTCCCGCGCAAGCCCCTGCTGCTCGGCGCCATGGCCGTCTTCCTGGTGGCCAACACGCTGACCGCCGCCGCGCCGGCGTACGCCGTGCTGCTCGCGGCCCGGTTCCTCGCGGGGGTGGCCGCCGGCCTGGCGTGGGCGATCCTCGCCGGGTACGCCCGCCGTATCGCGCCCGCCGGATCGGAGGGGCGGGCCATCGCCGTCGCGATGACCGGCATCCCCGTGGCGCTGTCCTTGGGCGTCCCCGCCGGCACCCTGATCGGCGAACAGGTGGGCTGGCGGGCCGCGTTCGGCGCCGTCTCGCTGGCCACCCTCGCCGTCCTCGGCTGGATCGGCGCGTCCGTCCCGGCGGTGGGGCGGCCCGCCGCCGAGGGGGCGGGCGGGGTCCGGCCCGGCCTGCGCCGGACCCTGGCCGTGCCCGGGGTCGCGGCGGTCCTGGTGACGGTGGCGCTCTTCGTCCTCGGGCACACGGTCGTCTACGCGTACGTCGCCCCCTACCTCCGGCACGCGGGGCTCGGGCCGAGGACCGACGCGGTGCTGCTGGCCTTCGGCGCCGCGTCGCTGCTGAGCATCTGGGGCGTCGGGCGCCATGTCGACCGCCGGCCGCGCGCCCTGATGCTCACGGGCGCGGCGCTGTTCACGCTCGCCACCGCGGCCCTCGCCGTCACCGGGGCGCACCCGGTCGTCTGGGCCGCCGCCGTCCTGTGGGGCCTGGGCTGGGGCGGCGCGCCGACCCTGCTGCAGACCGCGGCCGGGCGGGCCGCCGGCCGGCGCGGCGCGGCCGCCGCCGACACCGCGCAGGCCGCTCTGGTCACCCTGTGGAACGCGGCGATGGCCCTCGGCGGTGTCGCCGGCGGTCTCCTGCTCGACCGCTCGGGCACGGGCGCGGTCGCCGCGTCCGCCGCCGCACTCGGGGCGGCCGCGCTGCTCGTGGTCGCCGGGGGGCGGCGGGACGCGTTCCCGGGTGTGTGAAAGGGCGGGTCGGCGGCCGGGCTCAGCCGCCTGAGGGCCTACCGGCCGTCCGGCTCAGCCGCCGCTCACCACGTCCCGGACCGCCGTCAGGAAGTCCTCCGTACGCGGATGCGTGGGATGAACGGGGCGCGCGAGGTAGACGGTGGCGGCGGGCGCGTCGGTCACCGGGACGAACCGGACGCCAGGGTGGCCGTGGCTCTCGGCCGTCCCCGCCGCGCCCAGGCCGAACGCGCCCCCGGCGGCGATCAGGTTCAGCCACTCGTCCACATTGCCGACCTCGACCGTGCGGGCCGGGCGGCGCTCCGGCGGCCACAGGTCGGGCGAGGCGGTGCCGGTGTCCGGCCACAGGGCGAGGGGGAGTTCGGGGCGGGCGGTCAGCTCGTCCATCAGGACCCGGTCCCGGGCGGCGAGCGGATGGTCGTCGGGCAGGGCGGCGACCCGGTCCTCCGTGTACAGCGCCTCGGTCCGGATGCGGGGGTCGGCGGGGACGGTGCGGAGCACGGCGACATCGGTGTCCCCGGTGGCCAGCCCCGCCGTGCTGTTGTCCTGGCGGACCACGTCGAGCGGGATGTGCGGGTGCGCCCGGCGCCAGGAGCGCAGCAGCGGTACGGTCTGCCGGCCGAGGACCGCGCAGGTGTAGCCGATGCGCAGGGGGCGGGAGACGGTACGGGTGTCGGCGAGGGCCGCGTCGAGGTGGGCCAGGATCGCCCGCCCGTGCCCGAGCAGCGTCTGCCCGGCCGAGGTGAGCGTCAGATGCCGGGGCGAACGGTCGACCAGCCGGACGCCCACCCGGGACTCCAGCTGGGCCAGCGTGCGCGAGAGGGCGGGCTGCGTCATGTGCAGCCGGACCGCCGCCGCGGTGATGGTGCCCGCCTCGGCCACCGCGTCCAGCGCCCTGAGGTGGCGCAGCTCCACATCATCCATGCCTGCGGAGCATAGTCCCTGCGCAGAAGGCATTTCCGCCGTGCTCGCGGGGTCCGTAGCGTCGAAGGCGCCGGGGTCCTCCCGGCCTCCTTGAACACCCGATGGACGGACGGTGCGACATGCGGATTCTCCTGGTCGGCGCGGCGGGCACGCTGGGCGGTGCGGTACGGAAGGCGCTGACGGATCGCGGTCACACGGTGATCGGGGTCGGCCGCTCGGGCGGCGACCTGGTGGCCGATGTGACCCGGCCCGACGAGGTCGCCCGCCTCTATGCGGAGGCCGGCCCGCTGGACGCGGTCGCGGTCACCGCGGGCGACGCGGTGTTCCGCCCGCTCGCCGAACTGACCGCCGACGACTTCGCGGCCACGTTCCGCGGCAAGGCCCTGAGCCAGCTCGACCTGGTCCGCCAGGGCGCGGCCCACCTGCCCCCGCACGGATCGTTCACCCTGGTCAGCGGCATCCTGGCCGAGGAGCCCATCGCGGCCGGCGCAGCCGCCTCCGCGGCGAACGGGGCGGTGGAGGCGTTCGTCCGCGCCGCCGCGATCGAACTCCCGCCGCAACGCGTCAACGCGGTCAGCCCCACGGTGGTGTAGGAGTCCCTCCCCGCCTACGGCCCCTTCTTCCCGGGCATCGAACCGGCCCCGGCGGCCCGCGTGGCCACGGCCTACGTCCGCTCGATCGAGGGCGCGCAGACGGGGCGGGTCTACCGGGTGTGGTAGCCGGGTGCGGCCCTACCGCCCTCCGTCACGGCCACACCAGGCAATACGCCTGATGCCCCGCGTCGTGCAGCCGGTGTGAGAAGTCCTGCCACTCGTGGAGGAGCTGGTAGACGTTGAACGCGTCGCGGGGGCCGCCGCGGTCCGGGACCGTGGACCAGATGAAGGCGGCGGCGCCCACCGACTCCTCGCCGACGCCGCGCAGGGGGTCGACGACCGTCATCGGGAGCTTGACCACCGCGTAGTCGGGGTGCAGGACGACCAGTTCCAGCGGGGGGACCTTGTGCAGAGGTATGCCCTGTATGCCGGTGAGGACCATCGCGGCCACCGTCTCCGGCTTGATCTTGGTGAACATGCCGCCCATGCCGAGCTCGTCGCCGCCGAGCTCCTCGGGGCGCATCGAGATGGGCACGCGTGCCGCGGTGGCTCCGTCGGGAGCACCGAAATATTTGTAGGTCACCCCCACCCGGCCACCACTCCCGCTCCCGGCTCCGCCGCCTGTCCGCGCCTCACCGGCCTGTATGCCCTGCGTGTGCTCGACCTCGCGCCGCCGGTGCCGGCCACGCCGGGCAGGCTCGGGCCCCGGGCCGTCCATCCCTTCGCCCACTCCGCCACCGCGATGCATATCTCATCCACCCGACTACTCACTAGGAGGCACAGCCCCCGCCGTGCAACCCGATCATCGTGTCAGTGACCTCCCCCACGGGCGTGCGGTGAAACACCTGTCCGCAAAGACCGTCCGTGGCTCTGACACCATGGCATGTGTGAGCTTTCCCTATGACGCCCCAGTTTCGCAGACGCTTTTCGACCGCGCGTCCCTCGTGACGCCCGGCGGCGTGAACTCTCCTGTCCGTGCCTTCCGGGCCGTGGGCGGTACGCCCCGGTTCATGGTGTCCGGTACCGGTCCGTACCTCACCGACGCCGACGGGCGGGAGTACGTCGACCTCGTGTGCTCGTGGGGGCCGATGATCCTCGGCCACTCCCACCCCGAGGTGATCGCCGCAGTCCAGGAGGCCGTCGCACGCGGCACCTCGTTCGGTACGCCCGGCGAGGGCGAGGTCGCGCTCGCCGAGGAGATCGTCGCGCGCGTCGAGCCGGTCGAGCAGGTGCGGCTGGTGTCGTCCGGGACCGAGGCGACGATGTCCGCGATCCGCCTCGCCCGCGGGTTCACCGGCCGGGCCAAGATCGTGAAGTTCGCCGGCTGCTACCACGGCCATGTGGACGCCCTGCTCGCCGCGGCCGGGTCCGGCGTCGCGACCTTCGGGCTTCCGGACACCCCCGGGGTCACCGGCGCGCAGGCGGGCGACACGATCGTGCTGCCGTACAACGACCTGGAGGCCGTGCGCGCCGCGTTCGCCGCGCAGCCCGGCGAGATCGCGTGCGTGATCACCGAGGCGTCGCCCGGCAACATGGGCGTCGTCCCGCCGCTGGACGGGTTCAACGCGGGGCTCAAGGAGCTCTGCGCCGCCAACGGGGCGCTGTACATCTCCGACGAGGTGATGACCGGATTCCGTACGTCGAAGGCCGGCTGGTACGGCGTCGACGGGGTCCGCCCGGACCTGATGACCTTCGGCAAGGTCATGGGCGGCGGCTTCCCGGCCGCGGCGTTCGGCGGGCGCGCCGACGTGATGGCGCACCTGGCCCCGGCCGGCCCGGTCTACCAGGCGGGCACGCTGTCCGGGAACCCGGTCGCCACCGCCGCCGGGCTCGCGCAGCTGCGACTCCTTGACGATGCCGCGTACGCGAAGGTGAACGCGGTCTCCGCCGAGATCCGGGGTCTGGTGAGCGCCGCCCTGGACAAGGAGGGCGTCGCGCACACCGTGCAGGCGGCCAGCAACATGTTCTCCGTGTTCTTCACGGACGGACCCGTCCGCGACTACGAGGACGCCAAGCGGCAGGAAGCCTTCCGCTTCACCCCGTTCTTCCACTCGATGCTGGCGCAGGGCGTCTACCTCCCGCCGTCCGCGTTCGAGTCGTGGTTCGTGTCCACCGCCCACGACACGCAGGCCGTCGAGCGCATCGCCGCCGCCCTGCCCGCCGCCGCCCGCGCCGCCTCGGAGGCCACCGCATGAGTGAGAAGAATCCCGACGACATCACCGTGGTTCACCTGATGCGCCACGGCGAGGTGCACAACCCGGAGGGCGTGCTGTACGGCCGCCGGCCCGGGTACCACCTCTCCGACCTGGGCCGGCAGATGGCCGACCGGGTCGCCGAGCACCTGGAGAAGCGCGACATCACGTACGCCGTCGCCTCCCCGCTGGAGCGCGCCCAGGAGACCGCGACCCCGATCGCCAAGGCGCACGGCCTGGACCTCGCCACGGACGAACGGCTCATCGAGGCCGCCAACGTCTTCGAGGGCAAGACCTTCGGCGTCGGCGACGGCGCGCTGCGCAAGCCGGACAACTGGAAGCACCTGACCAACCCGTTCCGCCCGTCCTGGGGTGAGCCGTACATCGAGCAGGTCGTCCGCATGATGGGCGCGCTCGACGCGGCGCGGGACGCGGCCCGGGGGCACGAGGCGGTCTGCGTCAGCCACCAGTTGCCGATCTGGATCGTCCGCAGCTTCGTGGAGCGGCGCCGACTCTGGCACGACCCGCGCAAGCGGCAGTGCACCCTCGCCTCGCTGACCAGCTTCACGTACCGCGGCGACAAGATCGTCTCCGTCGGCTACTCGGAGCCGGCCCGCGATCTGGTCCCCGCGCACCTGCGGGCCGGCGCGAAGCCGGTGAAGGGCGCGTCGAAGGGCTTCGGCGCGTAGCGCCCCCCGGGGGCGGGGCTAGTACCTCTGTTCGGTCAACGTCCGGGGCTGGTTTCGTAAAGAATTTTGTGCTATCTGGGGGAACCTCCGTGTGGCTCCTCCCATCTAAGCGATTGCCAGTTTGTATGGACTTCAGGCAAAACGACCGCAGATGGGAAGCCGCATGCGTGAGATCAGCCGAAGGGGATTGCTCGGAGCCGGTCTCGGTGCCGCGGCCGCCGCCGGAATGGCGGGGTGCGGCACCACCGGTGCCTCCGGCCCCGGTGCCGGGGACGGAAGCCCGAGTCCGGACAAGGGCGCCGCAGGACAGAAGGCGGCCGGCGGAACCTCGAAGGGCACCGGGAACAAGAAGGACGTCCGCGCCATCGGCGACGGTTCCACCGCCTACACCGGCAAGCAGCCGAAGCAGCCGCAGGCCCCCGTCCCCCTGGAACCCGGGCAGAAGCCGCCGCAGTTCGTGATCTTTTCCTGGGACGGGGCCGGCGAGGTCGGCAACGGACTCTTCCCGCGCTTTCTGGAACTCGCCCGGGAACACGAAGCGTCGATGACCTTCTTCCTCTCCGGCCTCTATCTCCTGCCGGAATCGAAGAAAACGCTCTACCGCCCGCCGAACAACCCCGTCGGCGCCTCCGACATCGGCTATCTCACCGATGCCCACCTCAAGGAGACGCTGAAGAACGTCCGGCAGGCATGGCTCGACGGCCACGAGATCGGCACCCACTTCAACGGGCATTTCTGCGCCGGCTCCGGATCGGTCGGCAACTGGACCCCCGCCCAGTGGCAGAGCGAAATCGACCAGGCGATCTCCTTCGTCACCCAATGGCGCACCAACACCGGCTGGGACAACGAGGAATCGCTCCCCTTCGATTACCGCAAGGAACTCGTCGGCGGCCGCACCCCCTGCCTCCTCGGCCAGGACAATCTGCTGCCCACCGCCAAGAAGCTCGGCTGGCGCTACGACGCCAGCTCGCCCGGCGGCACCCAGGTCTGGCCCGTCAAACGCCAGGGCGTCTGGGACCTGCCGCTCCAGGGCATCCCCTTCCCCGGGCACACCTTCGAAGTCCTCTCCATGGACTACAACATCCTCGCCAACCAGTCGCAGAACTCGACCAAGGGAATGCCCTCCCGCTATCCCGGCTGGCGCGAACAGGCCACGCAGTCCTACCTCAGCGGATTCAAGCGCGCCTACGAGACGAACCGCGCGCCCTTCTACATCGGAAACCACTTCGAGGAGTGGAACGGCGGCATCTATATGGACGCCGTCGAAGAAGCGCTCAAGCAGATCGCCGGGAAACCGGATGTGCGCCTCGTCTCCTTCCGGCAGTTCGTGGACTGGCTCGACGTCCAGGACCCGGCGGTCCTCGACAAGCTCCGTACACTCCAGGTGGGCGAAGCACCCGCGGGCGGCTGGAACACCTTCTTTAAACGAGCCTGACAACGGGCTTTACGGGCACCGAGGGGGGCGCCCAAGATCCCCGGAACGGCCATGCGAAACTTTTCACATGAGCCATGGCCGCGCACCCCGACGCCGCTTCACGCTGCTCGCCGCCCCCCTGGCGGCCGCCGCCCTCGCCGTCACGCTGACCGCGTGCGACTCCGGCAGCAAGACCAGCGGCGGCGGCGACACCAACTTCGTCACGGGCAGCGGCGGCATCGCCACCGCGCCCAAGGGCGAGCGCACCGACGCGCCGGAGCTCGACGGCGAGACCGTGGACGGCAAGCAGCTCGATCTCGCCGACTACAAGGGCAAGGTCATCGTCCTCAACGCCTGGGGCTCCTGGTGCGCCCCCTGCCGGCTCGAAGCGAAGTACTTCAAGCAGGTCGCCGAGGACACGAAGGACAAGGGCGTGCAGTTCGTGGGCATCAACACCCGCGACAACTCCAAGAGCAACGCCGTGGAGTTCGAGAAGAGCCACGGGACGCCCTACCCCAGCTTCTACGACCGGACCGGCAAGCTCCTGCTGCGCTTCCCCAAGGGAACCTTCAGGCTCCAGTCCATCCCGTCGACCGTCGTCATCGACCGGGACGGCAAGCTCGCCGCCCGTTTCGTGGGCCCGATGGACGACACCGATCTGCACAAGATGCTCGACCCGCTGATCGCGGAGAAGTGATCAGGTGAGCACCCTCGCCGCCGCCATGCAGAACAACACCGTGCTCAACGGTGCCCTGCTGGTCGCCCTGCCCATCGCCCTGCTCGGCGGGCTCGTCTCCTTCTTCTCGCCCTGCGTCCTGCCGCTCGTCCCCGGCTACCTCAGCTACGTCACCGGGGTCAGCGGCGCCGACCTCGCCGAGGCCCGGCGCGGCCGGATGGTCGCGGGCGCCTCGCTGTTCGTCGTCGGCTTCACCGCCGTCTTCGTCTCCGGCGGCGCCCTCTTCGGCTACTTCGGCGACACCCTCCAGGCCAACAGCGGACCCCTCACGAAGGTGCTCGGGGTGCTGATGATCCTCATGGGCGCCTTCTTCATGGGCCTCATGCCGTGGATGACGCAGCGCGAATTCCGTATCCACCGGAAGCCGGTGACCGGCCTGGTGGGCGCCCCGCTGCTCGGCGCCCTCTTCGGCATCGGCTGGACCCCGTGCCTCGGGCCCACGCTCAGCTCGGTGTCCATCCTCGCGATGAACCAGGGCACCGCGGGACGCGGCGCCATACTGACCGTGGCCTACTGCCTGGGCCTGGGCATCCCCTTCGTGCTCGCCGCCGTCGCCTTCCGCAAGGCCCTCGGCGCGTTCGGCTGGGTCAAGCGCCACTACGCCTGGGTCATGCGCATCGGCGGCGGAATGATGATCGTGACCGGGCTGCTCCTGCTCACAGGTGCGTGGGGCAGCATGATGCAGGAACTACAGGGCTGGTCGGACGGCTTCCAGGTGGGGATCTGAGTACCAATGAGCAACACCACCTCCAACCCCTCCCAGGAGCGGGACCAGGAGAACGCAGCTGAGCTCGGCGCCGCCGGCTCCCAGCTCTCCACCGCCCCCCGCGAGGAGACCCTGGCGAACCTCCCCGTCATGGGTGTCATCGGCTGGATCCGCTGGTTCTGGCGCCAGCTCACCTCCATGCGGGTCGCGCTGATCCTGCTCTTCCTGCTCTCCCTCGGCGCCATCCCCGGCTCACTGATCCCGCAGAACAGCGTGGACGAGCTGAAGGTGCAGACGTTCAAGGACGCGCACACCCTCGTCACGCCGATCTACGAGAAGCTCCAGTTCTTCGACGTCTACAGCTCGGTGTGGTTCTCCGCGATCTACATCCTGCTGTTCGTCTCGCTCATCGGCTGCATCGTCCCGCGCACCGCCACCTTCGTCGGCCAGCTCCGCAGCCGCCCGCCGGGCGCCCCCAAGCGCCTCACCCGGCTGCCCGCGTACACCACCTGGCGCACCGAGGCCGACCCGGAGAAGGTCCACGAGGCCGCGCTCGCGATCGTCCGCAAGCGCCGCTACCGGGCCCACCTCGCCGGTGACGCCGTCGCCGCCGAGAAGGGCTACCTCCGCGAGGCCGGCAACCTGATCTTCCACATCGCGCTCATCGTGATGCTCGTCGCCTTCGCCTGGGGCCAGCTCTTCAAGTACGAGGGCGCCAAGCTGGTCGTCGAGGGTGACGGCTTCTCCAACACGATCACCCAGTACGACAACTTCAAGTCCGGCTCGCTGTACGACGACGAGTCGCTGACCCCGTTCAGCTTCACCCTGGACGACTTCGTCGGCACGTACGAGCGCAAGGGGCCGCAGATCGGCACCCCGCGTACGTACGAGGCGCGCGTGACCTTCTCCGACGGCGCGTACGGCAAGCCGGAGAAGAGGGTCATCAAGGTCAACGAACCCCTCGTCGTCAACGGCACCAAGGTCTACCTCAACGCCCACGGCTACGCGCCCGTCGTCTCCGTCAAGGACGGCCGGGGCAAGGAGGTCTACAAGGCCGCCGTGCCGCTGCTGCCGATCGACAACAACGTCACGTCGAGCGGCGCCATCAAGGTGCTCGACGGCTACCGGAACAAGAACGGCAAGACCGAGCAGCTGGGCTTCCAGGCGTTCTTCGTGCCGACCTTCGCGGGCAACGGCAAGGGCACGATGTTCTCGCAGTTCCCCGCCGCCGACTTCCCCGTCCTCGCGCTCAACGGCTACCACGGCTCCATCGGCGTCGACTCCGGCATCGCGCAGAACGTGTACCAGCTGGACACGAGCAAGATGAAGGAGTTCAAGGACGCCGACGGCAAGCAGCTCAAGCAGCGCCTCCTCGTCGGCGAGACGATGAAGCTGCCCGGCGGGGCCGGCTCCATCACCTTCGAGGGCCTCCAGGAGTGGGCGAGCTTCCAGATCTCCGAACAGCCCGCCAGCGGCTGGGCGCTCACCGGCGCCGTCGCCGCCATCGCCGGCCTCGCCGGCTCCCTGTTCATCCAGCGCCGACGCGTCTGGATCCGGGCCGTGCGCGGCGCCGACGGCGTCACCGTGGTCGAGATGGCCGGGCTCGGCCGCAGCGAGTCCGCGAAGCTTCCCGAGGAGCTGGCCGACCTCGCGGTCACGCTCAACGCCGAGGCGCCCACCGCGCCCGGCACCGACAGCGACGTCGCCGAGGCGTCCTCCGTAGAACCCGCCGAAGGGGCTGAGAAGTGAATCTCGCCGCCGCAACCAACGAGAATCTGGCACACACCAGCAATGTGCTGATCTATTCGTCGATGGCCGTGTACACCCTGGCCTTCTTCGCGCACATCGCGGAGTGGGTGTTCGGCAGCCGCAGCAAGGTCGGCCGCACCGCCGCCGAGCTGACCGCCGAGCAGGGCTCCGCCAGCACGGTGAAGGTCCAGGTCGCCGCGAAGGGCGGTTCGACCGCCGTACTGGAGCGGCCGAAGATCATCACCCGGTCCGCCACCGGTTCCCGGGACGTCCCGGACGGGCCCGGCGCCGCCGGCGGCACCTTCAAGGGCGACCTCTACGGGCGGATGGCGGTCTCGCTGACCGTCCTCGCGTTCCTGATCGAGGCCGGCGGCGTCGTCGCCCGCGCGCTGTCCGTGCAGCGCGCGCCCTGGGGCAACATGTACGAGTTCTCCGTCACCTTCTCCACGGTGGCGGTCGGCGCGTACCTGATCCTGCTCGCGCTGAAGAAGAACGTCCGCTGGATGGGCCTGATCCTGGTCACCGCCATCCTGCTGGACCTCGGCCTCGCGACCACGGTGCTCTACACCTCCAGCGACCAGCTGGTGCCCGCGCTCCACTCGTACTGGCTGTGGATCCACGTCTCCACCGCCATCATCTGCGGCGCCGTGTTCTTCATCGGCGGCATCGGCACCCTGATCTACCTCTTCCGCGACAGCTACGAGAACAAGATCGCGAACGGCGGGGAGCCGGGCTCCTTCGCCCACTCCGTGCTCTCCCGGATGCCGTCCGCGTCATCCCTCGACAAGTTCTCGTACCGGGTCAACGCGGCGGTCTTCCCGCTGTGGACGTTCACGATCATCGCGGGCGCGATCTGGGCGGGCGACGCCTGGGGCCGCTACTGGGGCTGGGACCCCAAGGAGGTCTGGTCCTTCATCACCTGGGTCGCGTACGCCGCCTACCTGCACGCCCGCGCCACCGCCGGCTGGAAGGGCCGCAAGGCCGCCTACCTGGCGCTGATCGCCTTCGGCTGCTGGATCTTCAACTACTACGGCGTCAACATCTTCGTCACCGGCAAGCACTCGTACGCCGGCGTCTGACGCACACCACGACACCGCCTGCCCGCCACCGGTCCGCCGGGGCGGGCAGCGGGCTTTCCCCGGGGGAGGGGCAGCGCATGACCATGCACGACGACCAGGTGGACGTGACCACCGAGACCGTCGCGGCCCTGATCCGCGAGCAGTTCCCCCAGTGGGCCGGCGAGGCCGTCCGCCCCCTGGCCTCCACCGGCACGATGAACACCATCTTCCGCATCGGCGACGGCCTCTCCGCACGCTTCCCGCTGCACCGCGCCGACCCCGCCGAGGCACTGGCCGCCCTGGAACAGGAGGCCCGGGCGGCCGCGGAGCTGGCACGGGCCACCCGCTTCCCCGTCCCCGAGCCCGTCGCCCTCGGCGCGCCCGGAGCCGGCTACCCCATGCCCTGGGCCGTCCAGACCTGGCTCCCGGGGACCAACGCCTTCGACGCCGACCCGGCCGCGTCCGACGCCTTCGCCCAGGACCTCGCGGACTTCGTCGCCGGCCTCCGCGAGGCCGCCACGCACGGGCGGACCTTCAGCGGCGGGGGGCGCGGCGGGGTGATCGCCGACCACGACGGCTGGATGGCCACGTGCTTCGAGGGGAGCGAGGGCCTGCTCGACGTGGCCCCGCTGCGCGCGCTGTGGACCGGCTTCCGGGAGCTGCCGCGCACGGCCCCCGACGTGATGAACCACGGCGACCTGATCCCCGGCAACGTCCTGGTCCTGGGCGACCGGCTCGGCGGCGTCCTCGACACCGGCGGCTTCGGCCCGGCCGACCCGGCGCTGGACCTGGTGGCCGCCTGGCACCTGCTGGGCCCGGGGCCGCGCGAGGTGTTCCGGCGCGCGCTGGGCTGCGACGACCTGGACTGGGAGCGCGGCCGGGCCTGGGCGTTCGAGCAGGCGATGGGCCTGGTCTGGTACTACGCGGAGAGCAACCCGCCGATGAGCACCCTGGGCCACCGCACACTGGCCCGGATCCTGGACCCGGGACGGGCCGGTTAAAGAGCCCGGATAAGGCTTGGTGGTGGGCGCATTCCAAGGCTTACGCTCCCGGCCATGACCAAATTCGTCGTCACGGTGTGCCTGCCGCCGACCGCGCCTCGGAAGGTTCCCCAGGCGGTGGCTGCGGCCATGGCGCCCTATGACGCCAACCTCACCGCGGAGTGGAATCCGGTGGGCCACTGGGACTGGTGGGCCATCCGCGCCGGCGTGGGCAGCGCCTACCTGGTGTTGCCGCCCCACGATGGCGACCGCAGGCTCGTCACGGCCACAACCGTCCCGCGCAGGAAGGCCAAGCTCGATCCCCTGGGACCGCTGGAATGCTACGGCGGGCCTCGGGGCCTGCTCGACTTCGACGGTATGCGGCAACGAGCGGCACGTAGGCACGATGCCCTGCTCGCCGCTTGGACGGAGCTGGCCGCGGTACACCCACCGGCCCTGCCACTCGTCGACTTCGTTGCCCGCCACGAGGCGGATCCCGAAAGTTACTCCCCGGCAGACGCCAGAAGGGATCATCTGGCCCAGCCGCTGGTGCAGGACGTTGCTCAGCGGGCCGTCAGGGGAGACCAGCACTTCGGCAGGTCATTCCTGCTGAACGACCCGGTCGCGTACTTCGCGCGGGAACACGAGGAAGCCCGGCAGTGGTCGGTCCGGTGCGCCATACCCGAATTCGCCTTGATCACCCTCGACGGGGCGTGGACGGACGCGGACACGGACGGCTATCTGGATCAAGCCAACCGCTACCTCGACGACCTCGACGCGGAGGCCGTCGTCATCGGCTTGCTCTGTCACTCCTGAGTTCGGTGCGGCGTCTGCGGAGTGAGGCGCAGGGCCTAGGCAGCGCCCTCCGCGCCTTCCGTGCCGTTCTCGCGGCGCTTCAGCTCGTCCTCGCGGCGGCGGAGGTCCGCCTCCCAGTCCTTGAGCAGGGCCTCGTCGTTCTTGTTCTCTTCCTTCAGCGACTTCAGGAAGTCCGGGTTGTCGTCCGGGGCCACCCACTGCTGACGGTGGTTGCGGTGCCACTCGGAGGGCGTACGGCCTCCGGCGGGTGCCTGGCGGACCTTGCCCGCGGCGAGCCAGACGATCGGGCCGACGATCCAGAACAGCAGGATGATGAAGACCCAGGCGATCTTCGGCAGGTGCTTGGCCTCGTCCTCCGGGGTGTTCAGGCAGTCGATGAACGCGAAGATCGTCAGCGCCAGCGGCAGAAGGTAGATCAAGGCCCGGAGCATGGTGGAAAGATCCCCCCGAGGAGAGTTGGCGGGGCAATACCCCGCCCCGGTGAAGCGCCAAGAGTAGCGGGTGTCATTTACGTCCCACGGCGAGCAGGTGGGAACTGGCGGCGAGCAGGTCCGGGTACGGTTCGGCCATGCGGGCGGCCGCCAGCGCGGAGGCGAACAGGCGCGATCCGACCAGGGATTCCCCCGTGTGGCGCTCGGTCGCTTTCAGGAGGGCCCAGGTGGGTCCCTCGACGCCGTACACCCGGGTCTCGGTGAGGCCGGCCTCGCGCATTTCGGCGTCCAGCTCGGCACCCGTGTGGAAGTGGGCTTCGGTGAAACCCTTCTTCCCGTCGTGCGATCCGGTGTCCAGGATCTTGGCGATGCCCTGCTGGAGCGAGTCGCGGTCCAGGTGGGCGAGGGCGGTGTGCTCGAAGAGCGAGGCGTAGCGGTTGATACCGGCGGCGGCGACGAGCCCGCCGGGCCGGACCACGCGGTATGCCTCCGCCAGGGCGGTCTTCCGGTCGGCGGCTTCCACGAGGTGGTAGAGCGGGCCGAGGACCAGGACGACGTCGTACGAGTCATCGGCCGCGCTCAGGTCTCGGGCGTCCCCCAGCTCGACGCTGCACCCGGAGCCCTCGGCTTCCGCGATGTGTCGTTGCACGGGGTCCACGAGATGGACGCGGTAGCCGTCTGCGGACAGCCATCGGGCGTGGGCGCCGGGGCCGCCGCCGACATCGAGTACGGAAGCCGGGGCGGCCGGCAGGTGTCGGCGGAGCAGCTCCTGGGTGCGGACCATCTCCAGGACTCCGTCAGCGGGGCCGGACAGCCGTTCGGACTCGTTGATCGTGGACGTATAGAACGCAAGGATTCCTGAAGGGACTTGGTATGCCGTCATGAGACCGTCCTGTTCCGGGCCGAAGCCGAGGCGGGTGCATCCCTCGGCTAACCTAACCGGTTGACCTGTCCAGCTACCAGGAGATCACAGTGCCGCAATTGAAGTACGAGCAGATCGCGGAGTCCCTGCGCGCGAGGATCTCGGACGGCGAGTTCGGGCCGGGTGACCTGCTGCCTTCGGGGCGCGACCTGTGCGAGCAGTGGTCGGTCTCGCGTGCCACCGTCATCAAGGCGATGGACGTGTTGCGCGGTGACGGGCTCGTCGTTGCCCGGCAGGGTTCGGGTTTCACCGTGGTGGAGACTCCTGTGGCGAGGCCGGCCGGGCGGCGTTCCGCCGGATCGACGCGTGTGTCGGGCGGGCGGCCGTTCAGGCGTCTGGGGGTGCCGGAGAAGGAGAAGCCGCCCACGAGGATCGCGGACGCGATGGGGCTCGGTGCCGGGCAACTCGCCCTTCGCCGGGATCGGCTGGTGCTGCTCGACGACGGCTCGCCGCTGTCGCTGGTCACGGCCTGGTTCCCGGAGGACGTGGCGGATGCCTGCCCGAAGCTGGCGCAGAAAGGACCGATCCCGGAGGGGACCACGCATTACGTGGCGCGGATGACCGGCCGGTCGCCCGCCCGGGGAACGGACGTGACCTCAGTGCGTCTCGCCTCCGACAACGAGGCCGGGAGCCTCGGGCTCGACATGCCTGCCGCCCTCGCGGTCGTCCTGCACGTAGCGAGCGACGGCGACGGCCGTGTCCTCGTGTGCGAGGAGGGCGTGACGCCGGCTCACCTCTGGGAGCAGGTGGAGAGCTACCCGATGGGTGGAAGCGTCGGCGAATAGCTTGACTGGACCGGTCAACCGGTCCAATCTCGGCTCATGAGTACTTCGGAGCACACCGATTTCCTCCATGCCCGGTTACTTCCGTGGACCCGGCCCGACGGTGGGCCCTGCTATCTGCAGACCGACGGCCACGGCTACGTGTCGCGCGTCGCGGACGAGATGGAGGCCGTGCAGCTCAGCATGGGCGCCGAAGTCCTCGACTGTGCCAAGCCGAACATCGCCGCCGCCGGATCGACGGTCGCAGAGCTGCGTTTCGCCGCCGCGAGGCTCGCCGAGTGTCTGACGGACGCGCTGCGGATCTCGGAAAGCAGGGGCATGCGGCTGCGGTGCGGCGAGGCGGCGGCGGAGTCTGCCGAGCCGGCGGTCAACGGCTGACGCGGGGAGCCCTGACGGCCGCCGCCGGGGAGGATGACAAACTTGTCCCCATGGCTTACGACGATCTGCGATCCCTCCTCCGGGCTCTGGAGCGCGAGGGCGAGCTCAAGCGCATCAAGGCCGAGGTCGACCCCTATCTGGAGGTCGGTGAGATCGTCGACCGGGTGAACAAGGCCGGCGGGCCCGCGCTGCTCTTCGAGAACGTCAAGGGGTCCTCGATGCCCCTGGCCATGAACGTCTTCGGGACCGACAAGCGGCTGCTCAAGGCGCTCGGGCTGAAGTCCTACGGCGAGATCAGCGAGAAGATCGGCGGGCTGCTCAGGCCCGAGCTGCCGCACGGGTTCGTCGGGGTGCGGGAGGCCTTCGGGAAGCTCGGGTCGATGGTGCACGTGCCGCCGAAGAAGGTGAAGGGCGAGAACGCGCCCGTCCAGGAGGTCGTCCTCACCGGTGACGACGTGGACCTGGACCAGCTGCCCGCGCTGTTCACCTGGCCCAAGGACGGCGGCTCCTTCTTCAACCTGGGGCTCACGCACACCAAGCACCCCGAGACCGGCATCCGCAACCTCGGGCTCTACCGGCTCCAGCGGCACGACCGGCGCACCATCGGGATGCACTGGCAGATCCACAAGGACAGCCGCAACCACTACCAGGTCGCCGCCCGGCGCGGGGAGCGGCTGCCCGTCGCCATCGCGTTCGGCGCGCCGCCCGCCGTGACGTACGCCTCCACCGCGCCGCTGCCCGAGGACATCGACGAGTACATGTTCGCCGGGTTCCTCCAGGGCAAGCGGATCGAGATGGTCGACTGCAAGACCGTGCCGCTCCAGGTGCCGGCCAACGCCGAGGTCGTCATCGAAGGCTGGCTGGAGCCCGGCAAGACGCTGCCCGAGGGGCCGTTCGGCGACCACACCGGGTTCTACACCCCGCAGGAACCGTTCCCCGCACTGACGATCGACTGCGTCACCATGCGGAAGCGGCCGCTGCTCCAGTCCATCGTGGTCGGCCGGCCGCCGACCGAGGACGGGCCGCTCGGGCGGGCCACCGAACGCTTCTTCCTGCCGCTGCTCAAGATCATCGTCCCGGACATCGTGGACTACCACCTGCCGGAGTCCGGCGGCTTCCACAACTGCGCGATCGTCTCGATCGACAAGAAGTACCCGAAGCACGCGCAGAAGGTGATGAGCGCGATCTGGGGCGCGCACATGATGTCCCTGACGAAGCTGATCGTCGTCGTGGACTCGGACTGCGACGTCCACGACCTGCACGAGGTGTCCTGGCGGGCCCTCGGCAACACGGACTACGCCCGCGACCTGGTGGTCACCGAGGGCCCCGTCGATCACCTCGACCACGCCTCGTACCAGCAGTTCTGGGGCGGCAAGGCGGGCATCGACGCGACGCGGAAGTGGCCCGAGGAGGGGTACACGCGGGACGGGGGCTGGCCGGACATGGTCGAGTCGGACCCGGAGACGGCGGCGATGGTCGACCGCCGGTGGAAGGAGTACGGGCTGTGAGCGCCGCAGAAGCGACCCTGGGGTCAGGGCCCGCGCAACCGAGCAGCAAGGTGAAAGCCTTCCTGCGGCTCGTGATGATCGAGCACTCCGTCTTCGCGCTGCCCTTCGCGTACATCGCCGCCCTGACGGCGATGTACGGGGTGGACGAGAGCATCCACTGGGGCACGCTGCTGCTCGTGACCGTCGCGATGGTCGGGCTGCGGACGTTCGCGATGGCCGCGAACCGGATCATCGACCGCGAGATCGACGCCCGCAATCCGCGTACCGCGGGGCGTGAGCTGGTGACCGGCGCGGTGTCCGTGAAGTCGGCGTGGACGGGGGCGCTCGTCGCCGTCGTCGTGTTCCTCGGGGCCGCCGCCCTGCTGAACCCGCTCTGCCTGGCGCTGGCGCCGGTCGCGGTGATCCCGATGGTGGTCTACCCGTACGGCAAGCGGTTCACGAACTTCCCGCACGCGATCCTGGGGCTCGCCCAGGCGATGGGCCCGGTCGGGGCCTGGATCGCGGTGACCGGCAGCTGGTCGGGGGACGCGGTCATCCTGGGGCTCGCCGTCGGCATCTGGATCGGCGGCTTCGACCTGATCTTCGCCTGCCAGGACGTGCAGGCCGACCGGGCGCACGGGGTGCTGTCCTTCCCGGCGCGCTTCGGTATCCCGGCCGCGCTGTGGGGCGCGCGGGTGTGCCACGTGGTGACGACGGGCCTGCTGGTCTGGTTCGGCCTCGCCACGGACGCGGAGGTCTTCTACTGGATCGGCATGGTGATCGTCTCGGTCGCCTTCGTGTACGAGCACCGGGTGGTGCGGCCGCACGACCTGTCCCGGCTGAACCGCGCGTTCTTCTCGGTCAACGGTTTCATCGGGATCGCGCTGTTCGTGTGCGCGCTGCTGGATCTGGTGGTGCGCGGGCTCACGGTGTGAGCGGTCCCGGATAGGCTCGGGGGTGTGGATTCCCGGTCTTCAGTGAGTCAGCAGCGGCGAATGCCTTGGATTGTCGGGGTTTCCGGCGCTTCGGGTACGCCTTTCGCCGCCGCGGTGCTGCGTGGGTTGCTGGCGGCGGGGGAGAGCGTGGACCTGGTCGTGAGCCGGGCCTCGCGGCTGACGCTGCTCGACGAGACCGGGATCGCCTATCGCGACGCGCACTGGCGCGAGGACCTGGCGGCCTGGCTGGCGCGGGGTGCGGACGGCAAGCCGGAGACCTTCGACGTGGACCTGTCGGGCGTACGCCACTGGGCGGCCGGTGATCTGGCCGCGGGTCCGTCCTCGGGGTCGTACCCGGCGAAGGGGATGCTGATCGTCCCGGCCTCGACGGCGTGCGTGGCGGGGGTGGCGCTCGGGCTGTCGAAGGACCTGTTGCAGCGGGCGGCGAGCGTGACGCTCAAGGAGCGGCGGAAGCTGGTGGTCGCGGTCCGGGAGACGCCGTTGAGCGGGCAGACGCTGAAGCAGCTGGTGGCCCTGGACGAGGCGGGCGCGGTCGTGCTGCCCGCCTCGCCGGGCTTTTACGCGGGGGCGACGCACATCCAGGATCTGGTGGACTTCGTCGGGGGGCGGGTGCTGGACGCGGCGGGTGTGCCGCACGGGCTGTACCGCCGCTGGGAGGGGGAGCTGGGTGGCGGCTCCCCGGGCTGACCGGGTGATCCGGGCTTTCCGGAGGGTCAGCGCTTCTTGGGCGCGCGCCGGGGGCCGCGGGTGCGGTCGACCCGGAGGGCGGCGGCGGGGTGGTGGGCACGCGAGCGGTTGGCCAGGTCCTGAAGCTCGCGCATCCGCGCGTAGGCCATCTCGATCGTGTACACGGTGTCGTCACTTCTGAAGATTCGTAAGCGATTTTTGGTTGTGCGAGAAGATTTGCAGGCTCTAACGCCTGCACGCCTTCGATTCTACACGTAGACTTGCGGTACTGCTGAACAATGGAAGGTTTCAGTCATATGGACGCGGTGGACAGGCAGCTCATCCAGGCCCTCCGGGAGAACGGCAGGGCCTCGTACGCCGAGCTCGGGCGGCTCGTCGGGCTCTCCGGGCCCAGCGTCACCGACCGCATCAACCGGCTGGAATCCGCCGGTGTCATCACGGGCTACCGCGCCACCGTCAACGCGGCCTCGCTCGGCCTCGGCGTCACGGCCCTCATCGGTATCTCGCTCTCCGACGCCGCCGACCACGAGGACGTGGCGCACCGGCTGAAGGACCTCGCGGAGATCGAGGACGCCTGGTTCATCGCGGGCGACGACTCGTACATGCTCAAGGTCCGCGTGGGCGACGTGGACGGCCTGGAGAAGACGATCCGCCGCCTCAGCTCCACCAAGGGCGTCTCGCGCACCCGTACCACCATCGTGCTCTCCACCAAGTGGGAGAACCGGGTCGGAGACCTCCCCGAGGAGAGCTAGGCGTACGGTGGCAAGGTTCGGTACGGCGAGGAATTGAGGAGCACTGGTGGACGCGGGACTCAAGCGCGAGCTGGAGCAGAAGGTCGAAGCCGGTGAGCGGCTGAGCCGTGAGGACGGGATCGCGCTCTACGAGTCCGACGACCTGGCCTGGCTCGGCGGGCTGGCCCACCAGGTGCGTACGCGCAAGAACGGCGACGTCGTCCACTTCAACGTCAACCGTCACCTCAACATGACCAACGTGTGCACCGCCTCGTGCGCGTACTGCTCCTTCCAGCGCAAGCCGGGGGAGAAGGACGCGTACACGATGCGCATCGAGGAGGCGGTGAAGCTCGCCAAGGCGATGGAGGGCGAGAACCTCACCGAGCTGCACATCGTCAACGGGCTGCACCCCTCCCTGCCGTGGCGCTACTACCCGCGCTCGCTGAGCGCGCTGAAGGAAGCGCTGCCGCAGGTCTCGCTGAAGGCGTTCACCGCCACCGAGATCCACCACTTCGAGACCATCTCCAAGCTCTCCGCCTCGGAGATCCTGGACGAGCTGATCGAGGCCGGTCTCGAATCGCTGACCGGCGGCGGCGCGGAGATCTTCGACTGGGAGGTCCGCCAGCACATCGTGGACCACAACACCCACTGGGAGGACTGGTCGCGGATCCACCGGCTCGCCCACGAGAAGGGGCTGAAGACGCCGGCGACCATGCTGTACGGGCACATCGAGGAGCCCCGGCACCGCGTCGACCACGTGCTGCGGCTGCGTGAGCTCCAGGACGAGACCGGCGGCTTCCAGGTCTTCATCCCGCTGCGCTACCAGCACGACTTCGTGGACATGAAGGACGGCAAGGTCCGCAACAAGCTCCAGGCGCGGACCACGATGGCGAGCGGCGCCGAGGCGCTGAAGACCTTCGCCGTCTCCCGGCTGCTGTTCGACAACGTGCCGCACGTCAAGGTGTTCTGGGTGATGCACGGCGTGCAGACCGCGCAGCTCGCGCTCCAGCACGGCGCGGACGACATGGACGGCTCGGTCGTCGAGTACAAGATCACGCACGACGCGGACAACTACGGCACGCCGAACAAGCTGACCCGTGAGGACCTGCTCGACCTGATCCGCGACGCGGGCTTCCAGCCCGTCGAGCGCAACACCCGGTACGAGATCATCCGCGAGTACCCGGGCCCGGACGCGGAGCGGCGCGAGTCGCCGCAGCCGATGCGGGTCTGACCCGGCGCGCGCCCGCGCGCGCGACGCTGCACGTACGAAAGCTCCGGCCACCGTCCCCGGCCGGAGCTTTCTCGCGTTCCGGACCCTGGTTGAACCAGCAAGCTGTAATAGTTAATCTGCACCTATGGCTCTTACATTCGAGGTGGACCCGGCATTCGACCGCCCCGTGCGCGACGGCATCGTCACGCTCTGGGCCGATGTCTCCAACGCGGGCGGCGCGGTGGGCTTCGTACCGCCGGTGTCGGAGGAGGACGTCCGGCCGGACCTGCTCAAGCACCAGGTGGCCCTGACCGAGGGGCGGACCCGGCTGATCGTCGGCCGCGACGAGGAGGGGCGCGTCGCCGCCACCGCGTTCCTGACGTTCAACCAGCACCGGCTGATGCGGCACTGGCTGTGGGCGTACACCGTGATGGTCCACCCCCGCCACCAGGGCAAGGGGTACGGCCGCGACCTGATGGCCGTCGTCGCGGACACGGCGCGCGCCATCGGGGGCATCGAGGCGATCCGGCTCACCTGCCGGGGCGGCACCGGCGCCGACCGCTTCTACGCCGCCTGCGGCTACAAGGAGGTCGGGCGCGTCCCCGGGGCGATCCGGGTGGCCGAGGGCGATGACCGGGACGACATCTTCATGCTGCTGCCGCTGGGCTGAGCGCCCGGGACGCGGCCCAGCGAATCGATCGATTGCGGGGCATGCTTCACTGGTCGGGCAGGACTGTCGTACGTAGAGAGAAGGCCAGCTGTGTCCGCTGCCAAGCCGAGCGCAACGATCCGGTACACCGCGATGCGTCTCAGCATCTTCGTCGGCTGCCTCGTCGTCGCCGCCATCGCCGTCCACTTCGGAGCGGTGCCGTCCGGGGTCGGGGGGTCCAACGTCGTCTGGGTCGTCCTGCTCGCCCTGGTGGTGTCCGCGCCGCTCAGCTTCGTCCTGCTGCGCAAGCAGCGCGACGAGATGTCCGAGCAGATCGTCTCCTCGGTCGACCGTGCCAAGGCCCGCCTGGAGGCCAACCGCACGCGCGAGGACGGCGCCACCTCATAAGGGGAACGTAAGCTCCGTCACACCCCGCACCTTTTTCCGTCGAACCCCAGCGCGGGAGCAGCCGCTCCTGTACTGGGGTTTTTCGTGTCTCCAGGCGGAGTTGGGGATTTCGGGGCAGTCGACGGCGGGTGCGGAGCGCTCTCCCGTACCAAAGAAGACCTTTGAGGTTCTCAAAGTTCAAGTGTTAACGTGTTCGACATGAAGACTGATGTGCGCCTCCGATCTGCCACGAGCGTCCCGCTCGTGGAGCGCCTTCACGTCGATCTCTGCCGCTGTATGTCCGCGGTCTGTTGCCGCAACGTCTGATACCGGCACCATGCAGCGGCGCCGCCCCCGACGCGGGCGCCGCACCCCCGTCCCCCGCACTGCGTCCCCGTGCGTCCCGATGCGTCACATCTGGAGTGTGTCCGTGTCCGCGAACCCCGCGTCCACCGCCGAGAAGCCCGCGGGCTCCGGCTTCCGCATACCGAAGGTCCCGTTCTGGGTTCAGATCGTCGCCGGTCTGGTCCTCGGCGTCCTGCTCGGCTGGCTCGCCCGCAGCCAGGACATCCACTGGCTGTACACCACGCTCGACAAGGTCGGCCACATCTTCGTCCAGCTGCTGAAGCTGGCCGTCGCGCCCCTCGTCTTCTTCGCGATCCTGGTGTCGATCACCAACCTGCGCAAGGTCAACAACGCCGCCCGGCTGGCGACCCGCACCCTGCTCTGGTTCATGATCACCTCGCTGATCGCCGTGGCCATCGGCCTCGCGATCGGCCTGATCACCAACCCGGGCTCCGGCACCGGCCTCACCCCGAAGGACGGCAAGCTCCCCGAGCACGCCGGCTCCTGGCTGGACTTCCTGACCGGCATCATCCCGGACAACGTCGTCACGCCGTTCGCCGAGCTGAACGTCCTCCAGATCGTCTTCATGGCCGCCGTCGCCGGTATCGCCGCCCTCAAGCTCGGTGAGAAGGCGCAGCCGATCCTGACCCTCAGCGAAGCCGTTCTGGAGCTCCTCCAGAAGGCCCTGTGGTGGGTCATCCGCCTCGCCCCGATCGGCACCGTCGGCCTCATCGGCTACGCCATCGCGGACTACGGCTGGGACCTGATCGGCAAGTACGCGACGTTCACCGCCGACGTCTACATCGGCTGCGCCCTGGTGCTGTTCGTCGTCTACCCGCTGCTGCTCGCCACCGTCGCCAAGCTGAGCCCGCTCCAGTTCTTCAAGGGCGCCTGGCCCGCGATCCAGCTGGCGTTCGTCTCGCGCTCCTCGGTCGGCACCATGCCGGTCACCCAGAAGGTCACCGAGCGCCTGGGCGTTCCGAAGGAGTACGCCTCCTTCTCCGTCCCGTTCGGCGCCACCACCAAGATGGACGGCTGCGCCGCGATCTACCCGGCGCTCGCCGCGATCTTCATCGCGCAGATCTTCGACGTGCAGCTGGGTGTCGGTGACTACATCCTGATCGCGTTCGTCTCGGTCATCGGTTCGGCCGCCACCGCCGGTCTGACCGGCGCCACGGTCATGCTGACGCTGACCCTGTCGACCCTGGGCCTCCCGCTGGAGGGCGTCGGCCTGCTGATGGCCATCGACCCGATCCTGGACATGATGAGGACGGCGACGAACGTGGCCGGCCAAGTTGTCACTCCGGTGATTGTGGCGGCGCGGGAGAACATCCTCGACCGCGACAAGTTCAGCAGCGTGGAGTCGTCGCCGGTCGATGCGGAACAGCCGCAGAAGGTTGCCGTCGCCGCCTAGCGTTCCGCTGCCGAAGACCGGAAGGCGCCCCGTACCGATACCTGGTGCGGGGCGTCTTCGGTGCCGTTGTCGTCGGCGCTCTGCGTCCCGGCCGCGGGTTTCTGCGGCCCATCGGCAGGCGTAATCGTGATCGATGACATTTCGGGCGGTGTGCGCCTGCCGCGACCGATGCTGAAGACATCCACGTGGTCGATCACCGTCGCTACGATCGCGCGGCGACGCTCAAGGGTTTCGGGGCGATCGTCACCCCAGACTGTGAGCGGACCGGCCTGCGTGCGGGATCGGCGAACGGCCGTCGTCGCTTCACGTGCGTGCAGAGTCCGGAGATCCGCGCGCAGGTGGGTCAGTGCATCGAAATAGTCCTCGTCGTCCATCCGGCCGTCCCTCCAGCGGCTCCGGAGTGCTTGGACCCGACTCTCCAGCAGGCTGATCTCCTTCGTGAGGTTCTGTGCGGGCTCCTCTTCTTCCCTCTCGGAGGGGCGGGACAGCGCAGATTCGATCATCTCGTTGAGACGCTCTTCGATCCACTCGTACTTGCGGCTCACCTTCCCGCAGCCCAAGCGGCCGTTCATCCCTCGCTGGCCTGAGTGGCACAACGTCCGTCGGAAGGTGCGTCCCTGGATGGTCGCCCACTGGACACGCATGACGGACCCGCAGTAGCCGCACCGCAGAAAGCCGGAGTACACGTGCTTCCGCTTGCCCGCGCCCTGCGCTGCCGGCGTGGCTCGCCCGTTGAGCAGAGCCTGGGCGTTCTGCCACTCCTTGCGAGTCAGCGGAGCCCCGTAAACGCTGTCGCCGATGTCCTGGCCCTTGTACGTGACGATCCCACCAGTCCGTTCTGACCGGTAGACGCGCTTCACCGACTGGATGGTCCAGGCACCACCGTGTGGCGTCGTAGAGCCCTGGGAACTCCAGTACCGTGCCACGTCGCCGGGAGTCCCTGGGTTCGGGCCGACCAGCATGTGGTAGCCCGCCCTGATGAGTTCGGCCTCATGTTCGTCCACTTCTCGGAATCGTGCCCCTTCCTTGAAGCCGAACTGCCGCTTGCCGCCGGCGTGCGGCTTTCCTTGCTCTCTGCGCTGCAGGAGAGAGTTGTTGATGCGTTCCGACATGCGTTCTGTCTCTTGCTGAGCCACCGCACCCTTGATCGTCAGGATCATGCGGCCATTTGCCGTCGCAGTGTCCTCGCCCTCTGTGGTGGCGAAGGCGAACCCGTGTTCCTTCTGTTCTTCCAAGAAGTGGGTCAGCTCGCTGATTCGCCGCGTCAAACGGTCGATGGAGTAGACAACGATTCCGTCGATGAGGCCGTCCCGGGCGTCTCGGATCATCTGCGCGTACTGGGGGCGGCGACGCTTGCTCGTGGTCGATGCCGACACGTCGTTCTCCGGGTAGACCTGAAAGACCCCCCACCCCATACGTGCGCACAGTTCTCGACACGCCTTCTCCTGACGTTGGATGCCGAGTTCCTCTCCCTTGCGGTCCTTGCTGATCCGCACGTAGATGCCTACGTGCTTCGGCTTGCTCATGGCCCAGCCCCGTTCGGATTGAGTTCCTGTGTACGGAGCAACGTGCATCCAGCAGATGTGGTTACGGGGTGACCGAACAGGCACTGGTTCCAGCGCGGTGCGACCGCGCGCGCCCCGTACGCTTACCGAGGAGTAGTGCGCGGGGGCGGGAGGAGTCGACGTGGGTGCTGTGCGGAACAAGCGGATGCCGCGGGCGGTGCGGGAGCGGCAGATGATGGACGCCGCGGTGCAGACGTTCGGGCAGCGGGGGTACCGGGCCGCCTCGATGGACGAGATCGCCGAGCTGGCCGGGGTGTCGAAGCCCTTGGTCTATCTGTACCTGAATTCAAAGGACGAGCTGTTCACCGCGTGCATCCGGCGCGAGGCGCAGGCGCTGCTGGCCGCCGTGCAGGGGGGCGTGGAGCCCGGGCTTCCGGCCGACCGGCAACTCTGGGAGGGGCTGCGGGCGTTCTTCACGCACACCGCGGAGAACCCGGACGGCTGGGCGGTGCTGTACCGGCAGGCGCGGACGCACGGGGAGCCGTTCGCCACCGAGGTCAACGTGATGCGCGAGGAGATCGTCGCGTTCGTGACCGGTCTGATCGGCGCCGCCGCCCGCGAGGCGCACCACGACCCGGCGCTCCCGGACCGGGACGTGGCGGGCCTCGCGCAGGCCCTGGTGGGCGCGGCGGAGGCGCTGGCCGGCTGGGCCAACGAGACCCCGGGCGTCTCGGCCCGGGAGGCGGCGGCCACGATGATGAACTTCTCCTGGGCGGGCCTGGAGAACCTGATGAACGGCCGCCCGTGGCAGGTGCCTAGCCCGTAGTCCCGGTCAGGTGCAGGCGCTCGCCGTTCTCGCCGCCGCGCAGCTCGAAGGCCGTGTCGTCGGTGGCGTACGTGACCGTGCCGGGCAGCAGGACCGGGGCGCGGAAGTCGGCCCGTACGGTGCGGACGGTGGCCGGGTCGGGGATCTCGGCCAGGCAGCGGGCCACGGTCCACATGCCGTGGGCGATGGCCCGGGGGAAGCCGAACAGGCGGGCGGTCAGCGGGTGGAGGTGGATCGGGTTGCGGTCGCCGGAGGCCGCCGCGTACCGCCGTCCGAGGTCGCCGGGGAGCCGCCACTCGGCGACGGCGGGGAGCGGCGCGGAGGGCTTCGCCGGTGCCGGCGCCTCCGTACGCGTCGCGTGCCGTGACAGATAGCCGCTGCGCGACTCCCACACCAGCTCGCCCGCGAGGCGCGCCTCGGTCGCCACGGTGACTTCGGTGCCGCGCCGGTGCGGGGTCAACTCCGCCGCGTACACAGTGAGTTCGAGCGAATCCTCCGGGCGGAGGGTGCGGTGGGCGCTGATCTCGATCCAGGTGTGGACGAGCCCGGTGACCGGGAGCGGGAAATCGCGGCGGGTCATCAGTCGCATGGCGAGCGGGAACGCCAGGACGTGCGGGTACGTGACCGGCAGCGGCCCGGTCGCCGGGAAGCCGCAGATCGTGCGGTACGCGGCCAGGCGTCCCGGTGCGGCGGGCGCGGCGGGCAGGCGGAGGCGGCCGGCGGGGAGGGTGGCGCCGGGGCGCCCGGCGCGCTTGAAGGGCGAGGTGACGGCGCCCCGGGCCAGCGAGAGGGTCAGGCTCATCGGGTCACGCCCCCAGCAGGCTCTGGCCGCAGACCCGGACGGTCTGGCCGTTGACGGCGGCGGACGCGGGCTGGGCGAACCAGGCGGTGGTCTCGGCGACGTCGACCGGGAGGCCGCCCTGCGCGAGGGAGTTCATCCGGCGGCCCGCCTCGCGGATGAACAGCGGGACGGCCGCGGTCATCTTCGTCTCGATGAAGCCGGGGGCGACCGCGTTGACCGTGACGCCGTGGTCGGCGGCTGCGCGCGGGGCCAGCGAGCGGACCAGGCCGATGATGCCGGCCTTGCTGGCCGCGTAGTTGGTCTGGCCGTTGTTGCCGGCGATGCCCGCGATGGAGGCGGTGGCGACGATCCGGCCGCCCCGGTTGACCGTGCCCGCCTTCAGCAGCGCGTCGGTGGTGCGCAGGACGCTGTCCAGGTTGACGTCGATGACCGAGGCCCAGCGGTCGGCGGCCATGTTGGCGAGCCGGCGGTCGCGGGTGATGCCGGCGTTGTGGACGAGGACGTCGAGCCCGTCCGGCGCGGCGGCGGCGATGCGTTCGGCGGCGTCCTCGGCGGTGATGTCGAGGGGGAGCGCGGTGGCGCCGAGCCGGTCGGCGGTGCGGACCAGGTCCTCCTGGGCCTGCGGGACGTCCAGGCAGATGACCTGGGCGCCGTCGCGGGCCAGGACCGAGGCGACGGAGGCCCCGATGCCCCGGGCGGCGCCGGTGACCAGGGCGGTCCGGCCGGCCAGCGGGGCGGCCCAGTCGCGGACCGGGTCGGGGGCGGCGTCGGTGACCTCGATGACCTGGCCGCTGACGTACGCGGACCGGGGCGAGAGCAGGAAGCGCAGGGTGGACTCGGCGGAGGCGACGGCGGACGGGGCGATGCGGACCAGCTGCACGGTGGCGCCCTTGCCGATCTCCTTGCCGAGCGAGCGCGTGAACCCCTCCAGGGCCTGCTGGGCGGCGGCCTGGTGGTGGTCCTCCGGTGAGGGCCGCACCCCGACGACGACGACCCGGCCGCCGGGGGCGAGCGAGCGGACGACCGGGTGGAGGGCGGCGTGTACGGCCCCGAGCCCGGCGGCGGTGTCCACGGCGGTCGCGTCGAGCACGAGCGCGGCGGGCCGGTCCGCGCGGGCGACGACCTCCAGGCCGGTGGCGGTGAGGACCGCGGCCAGTTCCTCGGTGACGGCGGACTCCCCGGCGGTGAGGTGGAGGACGGGGCCGGTGAGCGTCGGCGTCTCCAGGGTCCAGCGGCGCAGCCGGGCGGGCTGCGGGAGACCGAGTTTCCGGGTGAGGAACTTGCCGGGTGCCGTGCCGGTCAGGTGCAGATAGCGGTCGGCCATTGTCCAGACTCCCTGCTCGGTCGTAGATTTACTACGGAGTAAGGTTACTCAAGAGTCAGGAGCTGGTCGAGATGAGTTGGTCGAGTTGATTTCCCTCGCACTCCCGCAGCCCCGCCGGGTCGCGGTCATCGGCGGCAGCCGCATCCCGTTCGCCCGGTCCGACGGGCCCTACGCCCAGGTCTCCAACCAGCAGATGCTGACCGCCGCGCTCGGCGGCCTGGTCGAGCGCTTCGGGCTCCAGGGGGAGCGCGTCGGCGAGTTCGCGGCGGGCGCGGTCCTCAAGCACAGCCGCGACTTCAACCTGGCCCGGGAGACGGTGCTCGGCTCGCGGCTCGACCCGCGCACCCCCGCGTACGACGTCCAGCAGGCGTGCGGCACGGGCCTCCAGGCGGTGATCGCCGCCGCCAACAAGATCATGCTCGGGGCCATCGACTCGGCGGTCGCGGGCGGCACGGACACCACCAGCGACGCCCCGCTCGGTGTCAACGACGAACTGCGCCGGCTGCTGCTCTCCGTCCGGCGCGCCAAGTCGGCGGGCGCCCGCGCGAAGGCCCTCACGGGCGTACGGCCGCGGCACCTCGTCCCGGACATCCCGCGCAACGCCGAACCCCGCACCGGTCTTTCGATGGGCGAGCACGCGGCGCTCACCGCCCGGCAGTGGGACATCGGCCGCGCCGAGCAGGACCTCCTGGCCGCCACCAGCCACCAGCGGCTCGCCGCCGCGTACGAACGGGGCTTCCTGGACGACCTCGTCGTCCCGTACCAGGGCCTGGAACGCGACCAGAACCTGCGCCCCGGCTCCACGGTGGAGAAACTCGCCACGCTGAAGCCGGTGTTCGGCACGGACCACCCCGACGCGACGATGACCGCGGGGAATTCGACGCCCCTCACCGACGGCGCCGCGACCGTGCTCCTGGCGAGCGAGGAGTGGGCCGAGGCGCACGGCCTCGAACCGCAGGCGTACCTCTCGCTGTACGAGACCGCCGCGGTGGACTACGTGAAGGGCGAGGACGGGCTGCTGATGGCGCCCGCGTACGCGGTGCCCCGGCTGCTGGAGCGGGCCGGGCTCGGGATCGAGGACTTCGACCTGTTCGAGATCCACGAGGCGTTCGCCTCCCAGGTGCTGGCCACGCTGGCCGCCTGGGAGAAGCGGGGGCTGGCGCCCGTGGACCGGTCCCGGTTGAACGTCGCGGGGTCCTCGCTGGCCACCGGCCACCCCTTCGCCGCGACGGGCGCCCGCATCGTCGCCACCCTGGCGGGGCTCCTCGCGGAGCGGGACGTTCCGGGGCGCGGGCTGATCTCGATCTGCGCGGCGGGCGGTCAGGGGGTTACGGCGATCCTCGAACGCGCTTGAGCGGGGCGGGGCCTTCTCCCCTCCCCGCCCCTTCCCGAAACCGGGGCTCCGCCCCGGACCCCGCGCCTCAAACGCCGGCGGGGCTGAGTTGCCCGCCGTGGTGGGTTTCGGGGCTCCGCCCCGGGCCCCGCGCCTCAAACGCCGGCGGGGCTGAGTTGCCCGCCGTGGTGGGTTTCGGGGCTCCGCCCCGGACCCCGTGCCTCAAACGCCGGCGGGGCTGGATGTGTCGCCGTCCGGCCCCGACTCGCACGACCGGTCGTCCCCCCAGTGAACCGCCCGTCCCCCTTGCCAGAGGAGCCGCACGTGTCCACGCCACCCGTTCCTTCCCCCGCAGCCGCCGTCCCCGCCCTGGTCGAGCCGACAATTGAGCGGGACGTCAGCGGGGCCGTCCGGCAGGTCTCCGTACCGGCGTTCGCGCCGCCCGTCCGGCGCGGGTCGCTCGCCGAGATCCCGTTCGACAACGCACGCGAGGCGCCCGCCGACGCCGTGCTCAGCCGGAAGCAGCCGGACGGGAGCTGGCAGGACGTGTCGGCGGCCGAGTTCGCCGCCGAGGTGCTGGCCGTCGCCAAGGGGCTGATCGCGGAGGGGCTGCGGGCCGGTGACCGGATCGCGATCATGGCGCGTACGACGTACGAGTGGACGCTGCTCGACTTCGCGGCCTGGGCGGCGGGCCTGGTCACCGTGCCCATCTACCCGACCTCGTCCGCCTTCCAGGCCCGCTGGATCCTCCAGGACTCCGGGGCCGTGGCCTGCGCGGTCGAGACCGCCGACCAGGGCCGGATCATCAGCCAGGAACGCAAGCAGCTCCTCGGGCTCGCCCACCTCTGGCAGTTCGACACGGGCGCGCTCGGGCGGCTGAGGAAGCTCGGGCAGGGCCTCCCGGACGACCTCGTCGCCCAGCGCCGCGCGACCCTGGAGCCGGAGACCCCGGCGACCCTGATCTACACCTCCGGGACCACGGGCCGCCCGAAGGGGTGCGTGCTGACGCACGGCAACTTCTTCGCCGAGGTCGACAACGCGATCGAGCTGCTGCACCCGGTCTTCAAGTCGGTGAGCAAGTACCCCGCGTCGACCCTGCTGTTCCTGCCGCTGTCGCACGTCTTCGGCCGGATGGTCGCGATCGGCTGCCTGCGCGCCCGGGTCCGCCTCGGCCACGCGCCGTCGATCCGGACGGAGGACCTGCTCGCCGATCTGGCCGGTTTCAAGCCGTCGTTCCTGCTGGCGATCCCGTACGTCCTGGAGAAGGTCTACAACACGGGCCGGGCCACCGCAGAGAAGATGGGCCGGGCATCCTCCTTCGACCGGGCCGCGCGGATCGCCCAGCGGTACGGCCAGGCCGTCGAGGCCGCCGAACACGGCACGGGCCCGGGACCCGGCCTCGGGCTGCGCGCCGCGCGGGCGCTGTACGACCCGCTGGTCTACCGCCGCATCCGGGCGGCGCTCGGCGGGCATGTCCGGTACGCGATCTGCGGCGGCTCCCCGCTGGGGCGGCGGCTCGCGGCGTTCTACGCGGGCGCCGGCATCGAGATCTTCGAGGGCTACGGCCTGACCGAGACGACCGCCGCCGCCACGGTCACCCCGCCGCTCAAGCCCCGCCTGGGCACGGTCGGGTGGCCGATGCCCGGCACCGCCGTACGCATAGCCGACGACGGGGAGGTGCTGCTCAGCGGCGGTCAGGTGTTCCAGGGGTACTGGGACGCGGAGCGCGGGGTGTCCGTCCCGGTGCTGGACGGCGGCTGGTTCGCGACGGGGGACCTGGGCGCGCTCGACGAGGACGGCTACCTCACGATCACCGGCCGCAAGAAGGACATCATCATCACGTCGGGCGGCAAGAACGTCACCCCGGCCCCGCTGGAGGACTGGCTGCGCGCCCATCCGCTGGTCAGCCAGTGCATGGTCGTCGGCGACAACCGCTCCTTCATCACGGCCCTGATCACGCTGGAGGCGGACGGGCTCGCGCACTGGTGCCGGATGCGCAAGAAGCAGGACGTCCCGATGCGCGAACTCGTCCACGACGAGGAACTGCGCTCCGCGCTCCAGCGCGCGGTGGACGAGGCCAACCGCCTGGTCTCCCGCGCCGAGTCGATCCGCAAGTTCACCGTGCTCCCGGTGGACTTCACGGAGGAGGCCGGCCACCTGACCCCGTCCCTGAAGCTGAAACGGGACGCGATCGCGCGGGACTTCGCGGGGGAGATCGAGACGCTGTACCGGAAGTAGCGGGGCCGGGCTCGGACGGGGACGCCCGGAGCGGGGGTGCAGTCCTTCTGGCATTTTTATGCCGCTGCAGAATTAATGCGGCACGTTCATGCCAGCCCGCCCACGCTCGCCACCACCGGCACACCGAAGGCCCTGTAGGCGGGCAGTACATCCCGCTTGAACCCGGCGGTGCCGGGACTCGGGATGCCTACGCTGTTCAGCATGCCGTGCGCGCTCTCGGTCAGCCGGTGGGCGGGGTTCCCCGAACGCTGGTCGGCGAACAGCGTCTTGGTCACCACGGCACCGAGGCTGCCGACCGGCATCAGGCCGCCCAGCTCGGGGCCGAAGCAGCCGGACGCCGGCATCACCGGGTTCGCCAGGGTGAGTCCGCCGATGTCGACCGTCAAGTCCATACCGGTGTCGGCGGTTGCGTCGAACAGACGGTCGCGATCGTCGAGGACCAGTGGGCCGTCACAATCATCCGTCATATGGAAAAAGCTCCTCCGCGTCGTGGATGAATTGAGGATGTGTTCGGCATCCGCCTCTGTCAAGAGATTCCGATGAGATTGGTCTACGGATTCCCAGGACGCTGAAGGGCAGCTCACGCCCTTATGGCTAAACGATTCCACTTCACGGGGAAACTGGATGAGTAATCTCCGCCTCGCGGAAATAAAGACATCCTCGGATGCCGCGGGGTGACGAAATGCACCGCTCCTGGCGAGCCGAGCGCTGCGGTCGAGGCGCGGGAATAAGTGACCGGCGCATGCCGCATGGCATCGCCGGACAGGATGGACAATTCATCATGTAATGCGCAATGGGTGTTTCGTTCGAAGGCGGCGACGACGCGCACCGGGATCGGGGCGGAGCGCCCCGATCCCGGTGCGGTGCAATCCCGGCTCCGCCGGCGCACCACCGTCGCGGTGTTCAGCCGTTCCGTATGTGGCGGAGGATCGACTCCGTGACCTCCTCGCGGGTGGCGGTGCCATCGATGTGGACCAGCTCGGACCCGAGTTCCTCATAGGTGCGGGTGATGGACTCGATCCGGTCGGCCGACCTCTCCTCGAATTGCAGCTTCCCGCCGTCGCGTTCGTGCAGGCGGCGCAGCAGCTGGTCGGTCGGAAGGCGAAGGTAGAACGCGTGGTCGGGCCGTGGAATCCCCTGATTGATCGTCGCCAGGAAGCGGAAATCGACGCCGCGGTGCACGAGCACGCCGAGAGTGGCGTAGATGTAGCGGTCGCAGAGCACCACGGCCCCGCGCTCCAACGCCGGATTGATCACGTCCATCACATGCCGGCGCCGGTCGGCGGCAGCCAGTAGGGCGAGGATGTACGCGGTCTCCACCGAGCCGCCCTGGTCGTGGAAGACCCGGACCTGTGGCAGCTCCCGGTACCAGTCCGTGGGCTGGCGGGTCTCCACGACTTCGCGGCCCGTGGCACGAATGGCCTCGGCGACCCGCTCGATCTGAGTGGTCTTGCCCGATCCATCGAATCCGACGATGGATACGAGCAGTCCGCTGTCGGTGCGCTCCGGTTTGAAGAGTTCAGCCATGGCCGCGTCGTCGACCCTGCGCTCTGGCATGTTCCGTCCCTGTGCTCGTTCTGCCTGTTCCGCTTGTTCCGCTTGCTCTGCTTGTTGCGGGGCGCTGTGGGGCATCGTCACGGCTGTGCACTCTCGCGCAGCGTTCGCACCCCTGCCATGAACGTGGCCACCCTCGATTCGTCCGAACCCGTCGGCGTGCGGATACACGGTGGGCAGATTCTGCGGGGTGGTGCCGGAGCCGACGTACAAGGGGGCGCCGCTGACCTCGCGCGCCGTCAGCAGGTCCTCGGGGCTGGTCTCGAGCCCCGTGAGCTCGCCGGAGACGACGATGCCGTCCGCTCGCGCAGAGAGGTCTCTGACCTCGGTGGCAAGGCTGGGGTAGGCCAACGGCTGGGAGTGCTTGACCCGGGCATCGGCGAGGATCGCGACATCGCTGCCCAGGGCCCGCCGCAGGCGCAGGGTCTCGTGGCTGTTGCCCGTGACGATTCCCACCTGCACGGCAGTCGCACCGGCAAGGAGGAACTCAAGGGCGTCGGCTGCCGATTCGGCCCCTCTGCGGTTGGCTACGGGAATCCGATGGCCGCGGCGGCCTGCCAGGCAGGCCGGCGGCTTGATCTCGGGGCCAGAGAGACCCCCGACACCGATACCGATGCCCAGGACGGTGCACGTTCTCCGGGCCGCATGGTCTGGCCGGATTTCGCCTCTGCCCTCGGCGTCTCTCCGGCCAACTGGTCCCGGTCATTCACGTCGGTTCCCACGCCCACACCTCCACCACACGAAGACTCCCCCTCCGTCTCGCGGACAAAGTGACTATGCGTCGTTGCCGTCTTCACCGTCAAGAGGCGTCGTGTTCACTGTTGTTGGATTCTCAGGCATGGACAAATAGCAGGTCAGGGACCTTGCACCCAGAACCTCCATGAAGCGGAAGCAAGTGTTCGCCACTCCTCCACGTGGCGGACGGGTTCGGGGTCGTCATGTGCCTCTACGGTTGCGCCGGATTTCAGTCGACAGGTGCCTTCGTATGCAGGATGGCCCGCGCCTGGTCGGCGGCTCGGGCTATTGATTCGGATACGAAGTCCAGGTAGCGGGCCATGTTCTCCAGGCGGGTGCCCGCCGCCGTGTCCGCGCCCAGGACGGGGACGCCCTTGCGGGCGGTCTCGGCGAGCTGGGCCGTGGAGTGGGCGCTCGCCATCATCGACTCGTGCATGAGGTCGTTGTCGACGACATAGCGCTCGCGGCGCCCCTCGCGCTCGCGGCGGACCATGCTCTGGGTCTCCAGGAACGCGACCGCCTTGGACACGGAGGCCGGGCTGACCTTCAGGTGGGCGGAGAGTTCGCCGGCGGTGAGGCTGCCGGTGTCGCTGAGGGTCAGGGCCGCGAGGACCCTCGACATCATCTGGGGTGCGCCCGAGGCCGTCATGGCCGTCGTGAACATCTCCTCGTACGCGCGTACCGCCTCGGCGTCCCGGCCGTAGGGCTGCGGGTCCGGGTGCGCGTCGCGGGGTGCGGGCTTCTTGCGGCGGTGGGCGCGCTGGTCGGCGGTGCGGTGGGCGACGTCGGCGCGGTACCCGGCGGGGCCGCCGTTGCGCGTGACCTCACGGGTGATGGTCGACGTGGGGCGGTCCAGCTGCCTAGCGATCTCGGCGTAGGCCAGGCCGTCCGCCAGGCCCCGGGCGATCTGGCGGCGTTCCTGCTGGGTGAGCCTGCCTCCCGGCATCGCGTACTCCTTCGTGGCGCGGGTGCGGCCGTGCGGTGGCCGGTGTGCCGACTATAGCGTTCGCTGTCAGTTCATTGCAACGAATCGTGGAGTGGTTGTTGCGTTACCCCTGAGCTCATTGCTCCAACTTCGCTGTTCTGGCCTGCGGTTAAGCGACTTCGATGCAACAAGTGTGTTGCCGGGTTAGTGAATGCAACGTAGCGTTTCTCTCATCGGAAAGCGCGAACCACCCCGGTTCGCCGCACCCATGAGGAGCGCACCATGCCGAAGTTCGACACCCCCGCCGCCGTCACCGCCCGCGTCGACATCGCCGCCGGTCTCATCCGTTTCATCGCCGCCGACCGCGACGACACCGTGGTCGAGGTCCTGCCCGCCGACCCCTCCAAGAGCCGCGACACCAAGGCCGCCGGCCGCGTCGAGGTGGCGTACGCAGACGGCGTCCTGGACATCCGGGCCACCAAGGAGGGGCGCAACCGGCTCCTCGGCGAGTCCGGGTCCGTCGAGATCACCGTCCAGCTGCCCGCCGGCTCCCACGTCGAGGCGAAGGCGGGCGCCGCGGAGTTCCGGGGCGTCGGACGCCTCGGGAACGTCGTGTTCGAGGGCGGCCACCGCTCGGTCAAGGTGGACGAGGCCGCGAGCGCCAGGCTCTCCGCGCACGACGGTCCCATCGTCGTCCGCCGCCTCACCGGTCCCGGCGAGCTCAGCACCCAGCGCGGCGACGTCACCGTCGAGGAGGCCGTCCGGGGCGAGCTCACCCTCAGCACCCAGCTCGGCGACATCACCGTCGTCGCGGCGCGCGGTGTCCCGGCCGTGCTCGACGCCGGCACCGTCCTCGGCCGTATCGACAACGCCCTCGTGAACGACGGCGCCCCCGCCCTGGCCATCCGGGCGACCACCACCAAGGGCGACATCACCGCCCGCAGCCTCTGATCGCCTCCCCCCACCCCGAAAAAGCAGAAGGAGCCACACCCATGACGAACCCGGCCATCGCGGCGAACGGACTGCGCAAGGCGTACGGCGAGAAGACCGTGCTCGACGGGATCGACTTCAGCATCCCGGCCGGAACGGTGTTCGCGCTGCTCGGTCCGAACGGCGCCGGCAAGACGACCGCCGTCAAGATCCTCTCCACGCTCATCCCACCCGGCGAAGGGTCCGGCGCGATCAGCGTCGACGGCCACGACCTGGCCACCGACGCGCAGGCGGTACGCGCCGCCATCGGCGTCACCGGGCAGTTCTCCGCCGTCGACGGGCTGATCACCGGCGAGGAGAACCTGCTCCTGATGGCGGACCTGCACCACCTGTCCAAGGCCGAGGGGCGGCGGGTCACCGCCGAGCTCCTGGAGCGCTTCGACCTCACGGAGGCGGCGAAGAAGCCCGCGTCCACGTACTCCGGCGGCATGAAGCGCCGCCTCGACATCGCGATGACCCTCGTCGGGAACCCCCGCATCATCTTCCTGGACGAGCCGACCACCGGGCTCGACCCGCGCAGCCGGCACGGCATGTGGCAGATGATCCGCGGCCTGGTCGGCGACGGGGTCACCGTCTTCCTCACCACCCAGTACCTCGAAGAGGCCGACGAGCTCGCCGACCGCATCGCCGTCCTGCACAACGGGAAGCTCGTGGCCGAGGGCAGCGCCGAGGAGCTGAAGCGGATCGTGCCCGGCGGGCACGTCCGGCTGCGGTTCACCGACCCGGCGGCCTACCGGGACGCGGCGGCCCACCTCGGCGGCGACGCCGTCCGCGACGACGCCGCGCTGGCCCTGCAACTCCCCAGCGACGGAACCCAGAGCATCCTGCGCTCCATCCTCGACCGGCTGGACGCCGCCGGGATCGAGGCGGACGAACTCACGCTGCACACCCCCGACCTGGACGACGTCTTCTTCGCCCTGACCGAACCCGACACCGGCACCGCCACCGACGCCGTCATCCCCGCCCCGAGCAAGGAGTCCGTCCGATGAGTACCCTCTCCCTCGCCGTCCGCGACTCGTCGACCATGCTGCGCCGCAATCTGCTGCACGCCCGGCGCTACCCGTCGCTGACCCTGAACCTGCTGCTCACCCCGGTGATGATGCTCCTGCTGTTCGTCTACATCTTCGGCGACACCATGAGCGGCGGCGCGGGCCGCGACGCGTACATCGCGTACATCGTGCCGGGCATCCTGCTCATGACCATCGGCTCGACCACCGTCGGCACCGCGGTCTCGATCTGCACCGACATGAGCGAGGGCATCATCGCCCGGTTCCGCACCATGGCCATCCACCGGGGCTCCATCCTCTTCGGCCACGTCGTGGGCAGTCTGTTGCAGACGATCCTCAGCGTGGTGTTCGTCGGCGCCATCGGGGTGGCCATGGGCTTCCGCTCCACCGACGCCACCGTCCTGGAATGGTTCGCCGCCTTCGGGCTGCTCGTCCTCTTCGCCCTGGCGTTCACCTGGATCGCCCTGGGCATGGGCCTGGGCAGCCCGAACGCCGAGGCCGCGGGCAACAGCGCCATGCCGCTGATCCTGCTGCCGCTCATCTCCAGCGCGTTCGTCCCGCTGGGCTCGATGCCCGGCTGGTTCCAGCCGATCGCCGAGTACCAGCCCTTCACCCCGGCGATCGAGACCCTGCGCGGACTGCTGCTCGGTACGGAGATCGGCCACAACGGGTGGCTCGCGGTGGCCTGGTGCGTCGGCCTGACCGTCCTCGGCTACTTCTGGTCCAGGGCGCAGTTCGACCGGGAACCGAAGTAGGGCGTGGCCGGCGGACACCGCCGGCACCGTCTCGGGGCGGCGCACACCGACAGGACGTCGGCTGTGCGCCGCCCTCTTCGTATGCGGGCACACTTCTGTCGATATCAAGCATCTTGACATCAAGAGAATATCCGGGCAGGCTTCCGCGAGTCGATGGATCTCTTGATGTCGAGATACTTGGGGGTACGAGGTGTGGCGCGTCCGGGACGGGAACCAACAGGAGGGCCTGCTGGCCCAGTTGCGCAACCCGCCAGGCGGCCGCGACGCCCGGATCATGCTGCGCGCCCTGGCCGTCGACCGCACCGGCACCGGCCTGTGGGCGGCCTCCTCGGTCCTCTACCTCACCTTCGTCACCCACCTCAGCGCCCAGCAGATCGGCGTCCTCCTCGGCACGGCGGGCGTCGCCGGCATCGCGGGCTCACCCCTCGCCGGACGCCTCGCGAGCCGCTTCCCGGTGCGCCCGCTGCTGATCGGTTGCCACCTTCTGCGCCTCATCACGCTCACGCTGGTGCTGTTCTGTACGCGGTTCGAGGCGCTGCTCGTCGTGGTCGCCGTGACGTATCTGGGGGACAGGGCCGCCAAGACCCTGGAGATGCTGTTCGCCACCCGCGCGGCGGGCGAACGCCGCGCCGCCTACCAGGCGTTGTCCCGCAGTGCCGCCAACGCGGGCTACGGACTGGGCGCCGGGCTCGCCGCGATCGGCCTGGCGGCCGGCACGGTGGACGCGTACCGTGCGCTGATCCTCGGCAACGCGCTCTCCTTCCTCGTCGCCGCCGCGCTGGTGTGGCGCACGGGGGAGCCGGGTGGCCGGGTGGTGTCCAGTGGTCCCGTCGTGCGGTCCGAACGCACCAAGGGCCCGTGGCGGGACGGCGGTTACCTCCGCTTCGTGCTCCTCGACATCCCCATGAACCTGGACGACTCGGTGCTCGGCGTCGGCCTCCCGCTCTGGCTCGTCAGCCGCACCTCCGCCCCGCACGCCCTCGTCCCGGCGTTCCTGGTCATCAACACTGCGCTGGTCGTCCTGCTCCAACTCGCCGTTTCCCGAAGGGCGGAGGGCCCGCGCAAGGCCGTGCGGGCGGTGCTGCTGTACGGCGTCCTGCTCTTCGTCACCTGCGCCCTGCTGGCCGCGTCCACCGGTTGCGGCACCTGGACGGCGGCCGGGGTCCTGCTCGCGGCGGCCGTCCTGGTCACGATGGCCGAGCTGATGCGCTCGATCAGTTCCTGGGAACTGGCCGTCCTGCTCGCCCCGCCGGACGGACGGGCCGCATATCTGGGCGTGGCCGGCATGTCCCAGTCCATCCAGAAGTCGGCGGGGCCGCCGTTGCTCACGGGCGTGGTGATGGCGGCGGGCCCGGCGGGCTGGCTGGCCCTGGGGGTCGCGGTGGCGGGCGTGGCGGTGTGGCAAAGCCGCTGCTGCGAGCGCCGGTTGGGTGCGATGGAGGTGCCCGAGCCGGTGGCCGGGGCGGCCTGAACGCGGGCGGTGTCCCCGTCGCAGGACCCTCCGGCGGACGGCCCGCGCCCCGGCTCTACGCTGTGCCGACGCGGCCGCCCCGGGAGCCGGGGCGGGACCGCGATGAGGAGGGGACACATGCGAAGACACGTGCTGTGGGGCACGGTGGCCGCCGTGGCGGCCATGACCGTGCTCGGCACGACGGCGGCCAACGCCGAGGGGCGGGGCGACATCCGGGTCACGAAGGGGGTGACCAACAACGGCAAGAGCGTGGTCGTGGGCATCAGTAAGACGGTGACGTTCCCGGTCAAGGTGACGGTCAAGGACGACTCGGGGGTCGAGGGCCTGAGCCGGATCGACGTCGGCAACGCGACTTCCACCGCGAACGCGCCGGTGGAGACGGACAGCACGACGTGCAGGAAGCTGAGCGCCACCACGTCGGAGTGCACGGCGATGATGAGACTTGTGCCGGAGTACTTCCCCGACTACAGCGACAGGAATGCGAACGACGCGGCCGGCGGCTGGTGCGCCTACGGCATCGCGAGCGCGCGTGACGACGACTACTGGATCTTCGACTGCGTCGCCCCGTTCAACCTCAAGCGCGCCGCGACCCTGACCACGGCCGCGACCGGCCCGAGCCCGCTCAGCGGCGGCAAGCAGGTCAAGGTCACCGGCACGCTGAGCCGGGCCGACTGGGAGGCGCTGAAGTACCGGGGGTACGCCGCTCAGAGCGTCCAGCTCCAGTTCCGGAAGGCGGGCGCGAGCGCGTACAAGACCGTGAAGACGGTCAAGTCGAACAGCTCGGGCCGTCTCTCCGCGACCGTGACCGCGAGCGGTTCGGGCAGCTGGCGCTGGTTCTACCCCGGCACCTCCACCACCGCGCAGATCGCCTCGGCCGGTGACACGGTGACGCTGGGACCTGCGACGATGCGCGGTCCGTACGTCATGCACGCGGCCACTCGGGGCTGACGCGCCTCCGGGGGCGGCCGGGTGACCACGTACCCGGCCGCCCGCCTGTACGGTCTCGGCTTCACGCCCCCGACCGCATACGTTTGGGGCGTCACGGGACAACGACGGAGGTGCCTTCGTATGCGGATCGCCACCACGATCTTCCTCACCGACGAGACGATCACCCCGGTGCGGCTGGCGCACCAGCTGGAACAGCGCGGGTTCGCCGGGCTGTACCTGCCCGAGCACACCCACATCCCGGTGAGCAGGGACACCCCCTACCCGGCGGGCGGCGAGCTGCCCCGCGAGTACGGACGCACCCTGGACCCCTTCGTCGCGCTCGCCCAGGCAGCCGCCGTCACCGAGCGGCTGGCCCTGGGCACGGGCATCACCCTGATCGCCCAGCACGACCCCATCGACCTGGCCAAGCAGATCGCCACCCTGGACCACCTCTCCGCCGGCCGCTTCACCCTGGGCATCGGCTACGGCTGGAACGTCGAGGAGGCGGCCGACCACGGCGTCGAGTGGTCCACCCGCCGCCGCCTGGGTCGCGAGCGCCTTGCGCTGATGCGGGCGCTGTGGGCTGCGGAACCGACGGCGTACGAGGGTGAGTTCGGCTCCGTACGCGCCAGCGAGGCCCACCCGAAGCCGCACCGCCCGCAAGGCCCGCGCGTTCTGATCGGCGGTGCGGCGGGCCCCAAGCTCTTCGCCCGCATCGCGGAGTCGGCCGACGGCTGGCTGCCCATCGGCGGCGGCGGCCTCACGGAGGCCGTCCCCCACCTCCGCACCGCGTGGGAGGCCGCCGGGCGCGACCCGAAGGACCTCCACATCGTCCCGTACGCGGTCCTCCCGTCCCCCGGCAAGCTGGCCCGCTTCGCGGACCTGGGCATCGAGGAGGTCGTCCTCCAACTGCCCCCGGCCGAGGAGCCGGAGGTCCTGCGGACGCTGGACGCGTACGCGGCGTATCTGTAGGACCTAGCTGCTCCTTCGACCCTCGAGAGGGACCCGTGAACACCACCTACGACGAGCGGCTCGCCGCGTTTTCCCGTGAGCGGCTGGCCGGTCGGCCGGTGCCGGATGATCTGCGCGTGCTGCTGACCGCCCACTGGGAGGGCCGCACGGACTTCGCCCACCTGCTGGGGCTTGAGTTCTTCGAGGAGGGCGAGCTCCACCCCTTCCTGGACACCGGCTATCTGAGCGAACAGGAGCTGGCCGACCCGGAGATGCAGGCCGTCAACGCGGGGGTCGCGCGGGTGGCGGAGTACGTGAAGCTCGTCGCCAAGGGCGGCAAGGGGTGGGTGGGTTACTGGGTCCATCCGGACGAGCCGGCCGTGCGGCCGATCGAGCTGGACACGGAGTTCACCCTCTGGCAGATGACCGGCTCCACCCTGACGGAGGCCGTCGCCTTCGAGCAGGCCTCCTGCCAGGACGAGCCGGACGAGCGTGTTGCGTACGGGCAGCTGGCCGCCGAACTGGGCGCGCTGGGACTTCTGTTGGGCACGACGGACTACGGCGCGCTGGACGACAGTGAGTACGCGGTGGACCCGGAGAAGCTGATGGAGACCCTGATCGAGGAGGAGCGCGCCGCGCGCGGGCTGGGGTGAGGGGTGCGCGGGGGCGCGCTGAGGGGCCGGCTCATCCCCGTCGCGTCCGGGTCCGGCGAACTCCCCAGGCGATCCCCGCACCGCCGCCGACGACCCCGCCCACGCCCGTGCCGACGACGCCGCCCGAGTGGGCCACGCACACGTACTCCAGGCCCGGGCGGTCGGGTGCCTCGCGGACGTCCTCCAGCACGTACCCCTGTCCGTTGGTCACAATGTGATCACTGGTCCTCCGCAATTTCCCCACATCTCGTTCGGGGTAATACGGTCAGCCCACTCGACGAGACGTATGGGGGGACTCCATGCCCAAGGTGCTGAGCCGGCGCACGCAGATATGGATCGGTGGGGTAGCCCTGATCGCCCTGGGGGCGGTCGGCTGTTCGGACTCCGGGAAGGGGGATGCGGCCGCGAGCGCCAAGCCGTTGCCCGCGGTGACCGTGACCGTCACGGCCACGGCGACCGAGACCGCGACGCCCGCCCCGGCGCCCACGGTGACCGAGACGAAGACCGTGAAGGTGCCCGGGCCGACCGTCACGACGACGGTCACCAAGGCCGCCTCCACCCGGTCCGGCGGCGGGTCCTCCGGCGGCGGCACCAAGACCACGAGCACCTGCTCCATCCGCTCCAACGCCGGGAACTGCTACAGCGCCGGGCAGTTCTGCCGGAACAGCGACCACGGGGCCGTGACGACGACGGCGTCGGGCGCCCGGATCAGGTGCAGTTCCAGCGGGAACGCGTGGCGCTGGACGTACGCCTGACGGGCGGCGCCCCGACCCGCGCGGAACGAAGTGCCCGGTGCCGGGCGTTGAACGTGTCGGCATTCGTACGTACGGAAGAGGGGACACGCATGGACGACGTCACTGGCTTCGAGGACATCTCGCCGACCACGCTTGCCGATGTGGTCGGGCGGGCGCAGGTCATGGACGCGCGGATCCGGCCGTTGTGGACGCCCGTGCCGCGCGTCGCCGGGCCCGCGTTCACGGTGCGTTGTCCTGCCGGGGACAACCTCATGCTGCACGCCGCGATCCACCGGGCCGCGCCCGGTTCCGTCATCGTCATCGAGGCGGGCGACGCGGACTTCGCGCTGGCCGGGGGGAACGTGTGCGCCGTGGCGCAGCGCCGGGGGATCGCGGGGTTCGTCACCAACGGGGTGATCCGGGATCTGGCCGAGGTACGGGACATGGGCTTCCCGGTCTTCGCGGCCGGGGTCGTGCCCTTTCCCGGTACGAAGAAGGCCGTGACGCCGCTCAATGAGGACGTGCGGTGCGGTGGGGTGGTCGTGGGCGCCGGGGACGTCGTCGTCGCCGACGAGGAGGGCATCGTCGTCACCCCCGCCGGACGGGCGGACGAGGTGCTGGCCGCAGCCCGGGCCAAGGCCGCCAAGGAGGCGGCGGAGTCCCTGGACGACTGGGAGGCCGCCCACCGCGCCCGTATCGACAAGATCCTCGCCGACCAGGGGTACGCGGGCTGACCCGGCCGGGGGTCCAGACCCCGGTGGTAGCTTGGCAGGCCAGTCGTTGGCGTGTACATCGAGGCTAGGGGGACCCCATGAGGCAGCAGTCCGTACGGAGTCGGATAGCGGCCGGAGCGGCGGCCGGGACGCTGGCCCTGTTCTTCGTCTCGGGCTGTTCGTTCAGCTTCGGCGGCGACAAGGTCGTCAAGAAGGACGAGGTCGCCAAGCAGGCGTCCGCCGGGCTGAAGAAGGAGGTCGGGCGCGCCCCCGAGGACGTGACCTGCGAGGACGACCTCAAGGCCAAGGTCGGCGAGTCCGTCCGCTGCACCCTCACCGACGGCGGCAAGAAGCTCGGCATGACCGTCACCGTGCGGTCCGTCGACGGCGATGACGTGAACATGGACTACAAGGTCGACGGCGGCGCCGGAGCGGGCAGCGGCGCCTCCGCCGACCCCCAGCCCAGCGATTCGGCCCAGCCGTCCGACTCGACGGGCGCGGACAGCGCCTCCGGCTCCGTGGACAAGGCCGAGGTCGCCCGCCAGGGCAAGGCCGCCCTCGCCGCCCAGGCGGGCAAGGAGCCCGACTCCTTCTCCTGCCCGGAGAACCTGCCCGCGAAGGTGGGCGCCACGATCCGCTGCCAACTGGCCGACAGCGGTACGCAGTACGGAGTGACGGTCACCGCGAAGTCGGTTGTCGGCGGCAAGGTCAACATGGACTTCAAGGTGGACGAGACGCCGGGCGGCTAGGACTTGTCCGGTCGATCATGTGCGGAGCCGGATGACGAGGGCGGCTGCGGTGATGGTGCCGAGGTAGACGTAGCCGCGTTTGTCGTATCGGGTGGCGACGGCTCGGGAAACCGCCGCGCGAGCGGCCCAGGCCCTCACCCCTCGCACCACCTCCGCCAGGCAGGCGGCGAGGGACGGTGGCGGATCCGTGCGGGCACCGGCCGCGTGCTGGTGGGCCCGCACGGCGGTGGAGTCCACCGAGATGTCCCAGTCGATGTTGCCGACTGCGTCGGCTTCGGCCTGGACCTGCTGGAGCAGCCGTTCCCAGGTCCTGTCGGCCGACCACAGCCGGTGGCGTTCACAGACCGTCTTCCACGGCCCGAACCGCTCGGGCAGGTCGCGCCAGTGAACGCCTGTCCGCACTCGGTACAGGATCCCGTCGATCGCCTGCCGGTGGTCCCGCCACCGGCCACAGCGCCCGTTGCCGACCGGCAGGAACGGCCGCAGCCGTTCCCACTCGGCACCTGTCAGATCTCCCCGCCCCATGCCCCGACCAACGAGCAAGGCAGGAGATCGTCGCATGATCGGGCGGGCAAGTCCTAGCTGATCCGTGCCTGGTACTCGAAGCGGCCCGGAGCCCAGAGGCTGTGGTCATCGCTCGGTGTCACGCTCACGACGCCGTCGGTGAAGGTGATGACCGCGCGGCCGTAAGCCTTCCCATCGCTGGGCGCCACGACCCGGATGAGGATCTCGGAGAACTTGCACGGCCGGCGGAAAGGAGACGTGCGCGGCTGCTCCCCGATGTAGGTCGCCGTCAGGAGCACCTCTACCGGCTTGCCCGCGATGGCGAACAACACCGGCACCTCCTCCTTGACGGGGTTCTCCCGGGTGGCCTCACGAGCCTCCCGGCGCACCTCGAACACGTTGTCCAGGCCCCTCTCTTCGAGGAACAGCCGTACATCTTCGTTGAGGGCCACCTCCTTGCCCTCGGCGAGAGCGGCCCTGTCCTCCTTGCGCAGGTGGTACTTCACCAGCTCCGAGCCGGGCAGGTCGGCCAGCATCTGCCTCTGGTAGCTGGAAACAGCACCCGCGCTGACGGACACAGGCTCCTTGGCCATCTCGAAGTCGCGAGGGGACAGATGCCCCGCGACCCGGTAGATGCGGAATGGTCCATTGGTCGATGTCACGGTGTCGTCGATGTCCTCTCGAATTGCGGGCCTCGGTGCCGTGCCGGGTGCCTGCGACGGCACTCCCGCGCGGGACGGGGCGTACCCCGCCTCGGCCCCACCTTGTCGTAGGACCGTCCGCAGGCAGCCGTGCGCCGCGCTCATTCATCCTGAAGTCACACGTAAGAGGACATGCGCCAGGCCGGAACGGAGCCGGGTTGCAGCAGCGGCCGATGCCACCGGGAACGTCCGGCCCGTCTGGAGGCAGCCGGCCGCCGCTGGCATCGCTGACGCGAGGGGGCGTGCTCACACCGGTTCCCGCCGACCGCCCCCTCGGGAAGCGGGTTTTCGGCAAGCAGGTCGACGGCGTCCATGAGCTGACGCAAGCCGTCGGGGTCGTCCTTGAGGAACCGGGCAGCCTGGTCGATGGCGTGCTCGTCCCAGGTGATCAGGTAGGTCAACGCTGCTCCAGGCCGAGCCGCGCACGTACCTCGTCATGAGACACGGTCTCGACGGCTCCCGAGGCGCGGCGGGCCTGGTACTGAGCGAGAGCCAGAGCGTCTTCCAGTTCGGCGAGCTCCTGCGGGTTGATCAGTATGGCCGCAGGCTGGCCGTGGTCGGTGATGGTGATGCGCTCACGGGCGTTCGAGGCCCGGCGGACGAGCGAACCGAAGCGGGCGCGGGCCTCAGTGATCGGCAAGGTGTCACTCATGTAATCAAGTGTACACTTTACGCGCCCCTCGGCCAGTCGGTCGGACGGCGAGCGCCCGGGTGGGGCTCGCCGTCCGGCTTTTCAGCCCTGGCGGGCGTACGTGACGAACGCGGACCAGGCCGTCGGCGCCACGTCGAAGTGGGGGCCGGGGATGTTCTTCGAGTCCCGGACGTGGACGGTGGTCGCGCAGGACGCGACCTCGATGCAGTTGCCGCCCTCGCCGTCGCTGTAGCTGGACTTGCGCCAGTTGTAGGCGACCTCGATGCAGTTGCCGCCCTCGCCGCTGCTGTGGCTGCTCTTGAACCAGTGGAGTTGCTCGGTGTTCATCGCTCTCCCAACATCTTTTCAATGAGCGCCAGGGTCTCTCTGGGGGAGAGCGCCTGCGCTCGCATAATGCCAAAGCGTTCCGTGAAGACTCGCACCTCGGCCGGGTCCGTGATCAGCCTTCCATACCCGTAGGTCTCGGTGTACGCGGCCTCTGGGCGCCCCTTCGGCGTGACCAGGGTGAACGATGCGTTCAAGCTTGGGTGTTCGGTCCGGTCGGTTGTCATGACCTGGAGTTCGACGGTACGCATTTGCCCCACTGCCAGCAGCCGCTGAAGCTGCGCCCGGTGGACGGCTGGTCCACCGATGGGGCGCTGCAAGACGGCTTCCTCCACGATGAAGCTGAGGGTCGGAGGGGGCCAGCGCTCGAAGATCTGCTGGCGCGCCATCCGGTCCGCTACGCGCTTCTCGATCGTCTGCTCGTCCAACAGCGGTCGCCGCTGGGTGAACACCGCGCGCGCGTACTCCTCCGTCTGGAGCAGGCCGGGGATCACCTGGTTGTTGTAGTCATGTAGGGCCACCGCCTCCGCCTCGGTACGAGCGAAGTCCCGGAACCACCCCGGATGCCGCGCACGCGACCGCGCCAGCGCCTCCCGTACGTCATCAGCCGTTGCCGACAGAACGCCACCCGTGTCCAACGCCCGGTCCGCCAGGGCCAGGAAGTCCACCTGCGGGGTCCGCACCCCCCGTTCGATCGCGGAGACCAGGTCCTCGCCGCAATGGACCAGCGAAGCCAGCTCCCGCTGGTTCATCCCCGCGCGTTCGCGCAAGAACTTCAGCTGGCGGCCCAGCGCCCTGAACAGGTGCGCCGTGCCGTCCGATTCGGCCGGGCGCTCCGGCCGTTCCTCACGTTGGGTGTTCGTCATCTGCCCCGTACCGCCTTTGTCCGTCCGGTCACGGCCGACGCCCCGTACAGCCGGTCGGGCAGGCCCGTACAGCTTCTTGGAGTCGTGTGGTCACTCCTGGTCAGCGTATGAGGAGACGGACACGCTGGGTCACATCAATCCCGAAATCACCCTTGTGGGTGCTGACTTCGTCCAGCGCTTCAGCCCCACCCGTCGAGGCGCGCGCCTCGCCCGACGCCTCGCCGTGCAGCAACTCGACGCCTGGGGCGTGGCGTACGGGAGCCGGCTGTCCGACGACGTGGCCGTGGTCGTGGGCGAGCTGGCCGCCAACGCGGTGCTGCACGGCCATGTCACCGGGCGGGACTTCGAGCTGCGCGTGCTCCCCGAGGCGGACGGCATCCGCGTCGAGGTCTCGGACGCACGCGGCGAGCGGCGCCCGGAGCTGTGTTCGGGCGGGCCCGACGCCGAGGACGGGCACGGGCTGCGGCTGGTCGAGGCGCTGGCGGCGGAGTGGGGCGTCGCCGAACGCATCGTCGGCAAGACGGTGTGGGCGCGGGTGGCCCCGGGGCGGTGAGGCCCTCACACCCCCGACAGCACCACCAGCTCCCGCGTAGCCCGGGTCATCGCCACGTACCGGTCCACCGCCCCGCCCACCCCCGTCCCGAAGGACTCCGGCTCGACCAGGACCACGAGGTCGAACTCCAGGCCCTTCGACAGCGTCGGGGTCAGCGAGCGGACCCGGGGCGACGGCGGGTGGAAGGACGCAGGCGCGCCGATGACGCACGCCGTGCCCTCGGGGTGGGTCGTCAGCCAGGTGTCGAGGACCGTGGGGAGGTCCGTGAGCGGGCCTCGGCGCACCGGGATGCCGCTGCTGCGGATGGACACCGGGACGTTCGCGTTCGGCAGGGCGGCCCGGATCACCGGTTCCGCCGCCGTCATGATCTCCTCCGGCGTGCGGTAGTTGACGGTCAGCGCGGACAGGGTGATCCGGTCCAACCCGACCCGTTCCAGCCGCTCCCGCCACGACTCCGCGAAACCGCGCCTCGCCTGCGCGCGGTCGCCGACGATCGTGAAGCTGCGTGAGGGGCACCGCTGGATCAGCATCTGCCATTCCGCGTCGCTCAGTTCCTGCGCCTCGTCCACCACCACATGCGCGAACGGCCCCGCCAGCTCGTCCGGTTCGGCCGTGGACAGGGCGTCCGGGTCGAGCAGCGTGTCCTGGAGGTCCCGGCCGCGCAGCATCCCCACCGCGCCCTGGCTCTCGTCGATCTCCGCGTTCTCCAGGAGGCTGTCGATCGCCTCGGCCCTGCGCGCCCGCTCGGCGGCGGCCGTCGCCTCGTTGCGCCGCCTCCGGCGGGCCGCGTCCGGGTCGCCGAGCCGCTGCCGGGCCGCGTCCAGGACCGGCAGGTCGGAGACCGTCCACGCCTGGGGCTCGGAGCGCTGGAGCGCGGCCACCTCCTCGCGGGTGAGCCAGGGCGCGCACGTCCGCAGGTAGGCCGGGACGGACCACAGGTCGCCGACCAGGTCCGCCGCGTCCAGCAGGGGCCACGCCCGGTCGAAGGCCGTCATCAGCTCGCGGTCGCGCAGGAGCGCCTGGCGGACCAGGTGCTCCGGGACCTCCTCGTCCTGCCGGTCCGCGTGCTTGTCGGCCAGGATCGTCAGGATCTCCTCCAGCACCGCGTCGCGCGCCTCGTTGTGCGGGACGCCCGGCGCGGACTCGAAGGCCACGGCCCACTCGGCGGCGGTCAGCCGGACGTCCGCCCAGGGCGTCGTCACGGTCAGGCCCTTCGACGGCGGCTCCTCGTAGAACGCGGCGGCCGCCTCGACCGCCCGCACCAGCTCCGCCGACGCCTTCAGCCGGGCGACCTCCGGATCGGCCTCGGGCACGGCCGCCGCGCCCTCCGGGACGAGGTCGCGCAGGGTGCACGTGCGCACCCCGTCCTCGCCGAGGCTCGGCAGCACATCGGCGACGTAGCCCAGGTACGGCTGGTGCGGGCCGACGAAGAGGACGCCGCCGCGCCGGTTCCCGAGGCGCGGGTCCGCGTACAGGAGGTACGCGGCGCGGTGCAGGGCGACGACCGTCTTGCCGGTGCCCGGGCCGCCGTCCACGACGAGCGCCCCGCGCGACCCGGCGCGGACGATCGCGTCCTGGTCCGCCTGGATCGTGCCCAGCACGTCCCGCATCCGGGCCGACCGGTTGGTGCCCAGGCTCGCGATGAACGCCGACTGGTCGTCCAGCGCGGCGTGCCCGGCGAAGGCGTCCGGGGCGAACACCTCGTCCCAGTAGTCGCTGACCCGGCCGCCGGACCACCGGTAGCGGCGGCGGCTCGCCAGGCCCATCGGGTTGCCGTGCGTCGCCCCGAAGAACGGCTCGGCGGCCGGGGAGCGCCAGTCCGTCAGCAGCCGGCGGCCCTCGCTGTCGGTGAGGCCGAGCCGTCCCACGTACACCGGCTCGGAGCCGTCCGCCCCGGCCATGTGGCCGAGGCACAGGTCCAGGCCGAACCGGCGCAGCGTGCGCAGCCGGGCGGTCAGCCGGTGGATCTCGGCGTCCCGGTCCAGCCCCTGCCGGCCCAGGCCGCCCGGGGCGCGGCGGGCGGCGTCGAGGGCGGCGGTCAGTTCGGCGACGGTCTCCTCCAGGCAGCGCGCGATCGCCGCGAAGTGGCGCTCGTCCCCGGCGATCAGGGCGGGGTCCGCCTTGGCCTCGGCGCGGTCGCCGGTCAGCGCGAAGGCGCTCGTGGTGACAGTGGTGTGCATCGGTTCGGGCACTACGTGAAACTCCCAAATGCCGCAGGTGGCTGGCTCAGGTCAGCGATTGTGCGGGAGGAGGGGGGCCTTGCGGCAAGGCCCCCCTTGCGCTATACGTTGAGAGTGGCCGGAGGTGACAGTCCTTTCCCGGCCGGCCGGTGAACACCCCCCCGGCACCCTTCTTCCGCCCGCCCCGCCCGCCTCGCCCTGCATTGGCAGGCACACGGCATACTGGGCCGCCGGATCACCGGGGGGAGCGCCGAGCGCATGGCGTACGGAACGGACGGGGCGGACCTGCCCGAGAAGGTCGGCGGATACGCCGTGGAACGGCAGCTCGGCGCCGGCGGCATGGGCGTCGTCTATCTGGCCCGGTCCCGGGGCGGCCGCGCGGTCGCCGTGAAGGTGGCCCGTTCCGAACTGGCCGCCGATCCGCACTTCCGCGAGCGGTTCCGGGCGGAGGTCGAGGCCGCCCGGAGCGTCGGCGGTTTCCATACGGCACCGGTGGTCGACGCGGACCCCGACGCGCCCGCGCCCTGGCTGGCGACGGCCTACATCCCCGGGCCCACGCTCGCCGCGCTCGTGGCGGCCGAGGGCCCGATGGACGAGGCGCGGCTGCGGCAGCTGGGCGCCGCGCTCGCGGAGGCGCTGGCCGCGATCCACCGCTGCGGGCTCGTCCACCGCGACCTGAAGCCCGGCAACATCATCATGGCGGCGGACGGGCCGCGCGTCCTGGACTTCGGCATCGCCCGGGCCCTGGAATCGACCCGGCTCACCGCGACCGGGATGGCCTTCGGGACACCCGGATTCCTCGCCCCCGAACAGGCCCAGGGCCTCGAAGTCGGCGCCCCCGCGGATGTGTTCGCCCTGGGTGCCGTGCTCGTCGCGGCGGCGGGTGGCAGCGCGTTCGGGGCCGGGACGCCGATGGGGATGATGTACCGCTCGGTGCACGAGGCGCCGGAGCTGGGGGCGGTGCCGGAAGGGGTGCGGGGCGTGGTGGCGGCGTGCCTGGCGAAGGAGCCGGGCGAGCGGCCCGCGCCGGAGGCGCTGCTGGACCTGTTCGCGCCGGGGGGCCCGGCGTATGTGCCGGCGCGGCAGCCCGGGTCCCCGGCGGACGCGACGCCGCCGAGCCTCACCAAGCCCCTGGCTGACGCGACCCCGGCGCCGCAGTACCCCCAGCCGCCCGCGCCCCCGGCCTACCCGCCGAACTCCGCGAACCCCTCCCCGTACCCGCCGATGGCCGCGTCCCCCTACGGCCCCTCCCCGTACACCCCCTCGCCCTACCCGCCGCCCGCCGCGATCCCCAACAACCCGTACGCGCAAGGGCCGGCCGCAGGCACCTGGCAGCAGGCGCCCGCCGAGCCCGTCACCGACATCGGGTTCGTCGGGGTCGGCACCGACAGTTCGCTGGTGATCGACGCGCTCGGGATCGAGTTCCAGGCGAGCAACGGCCTTGAACTGCAATTCAGCTGGGCCGAGATCGGCCGGATCGAATACGCGGTGCACGGGCCCAAGCTCCTCGTGGTCACCGTCCGCCTGCGCGCGGGGGCCGTCCACACCTGGACGCTGGCCGCCCGCAACCGCTCCCGCCTGCGGGAATGGACCCAGGACCTGCCGCTGATCCTGGAGTACTACGCGTAGTCCGGCCGCCGGCCACCCGCTCGTATGCTCGGGGCATGACCGATCCTCAGAGCGGACACCCCACCACCAACTCGATGCGGCGCGCGCTCAAGCGCGCGCGTGACGGAGTCGCACTCGACCGGGCGGAGGCCGCCGCGCTGCTCCAGGCGCGCGGCGAGGACCTGACGGATCTCGCGGCCTCCGCCGCCCGGGTGCGGGACGCGGGCCTGGAGGCGGCGGGGCGGCCGGGGGTCATCACGTACTCCCGCAAGGTCTTCATCCCGCTGACCCGGCTCTGCCGCGACAAGTGCCACTACTGCACGTTCGTCACCGTGCCCGGGAAGCTCCGCCGGGCCGGGCACGGCATGTTCCTGTCGCCCGACGAGGTGCTGGCCATCGCCCGCGAGGGGGCGGCGATGGGCTGCAAGGAGGCGCTGTTCACGCTCGGGGACCGGCCGGAGGACCGCTGGCCGGAGGCGCGCGAGTGGCTGGAGGCGGAGGGGTACGACGACACCCTCGCGTACGTACGCGCCATGGCGATCCGGGTCCTTGAGGAGACCGGGCTGCTGCCGCACCTCAACCCCGGGGTCATGAGCTGGACGGACCTCCAGCGGCTGAAGCCCGTCGCGCCGTCCATGGGCATGATGCTGGAGACGACCGCGACGCGGCTGTGGTCCGAGCCCGGCGGCCCGCATTACGGCTCCCCGGACAAGGAACCGGCCGTGCGGCTGCGGGTGCTGGAGGACGCGGGCCGGTCCAACGTGCCGTTCACCACGGGCATCCTGATCGGCATCGGCGAGTCGTACGAGGAGCGCGCGGACTCCCTCTTCGAGCTGCGCCGGACCGCCCGGGCCTACCACGGCATTCAGGAGGTCATCGTCCAGAACTTCCGGGCCAAGCCCGACACCGCGATGCGCGGGATGCCGGACGCGGAGCTGGAGGAGCTGGCCGCCGCGATCGCCGTCGCCCGACACATCCTCGGCCCGTCCGCCCGCATCCAGGCCCCGCCGAACCTGGTGGACGCGGAGTACGCGCTGCTCATCGGCGCGGGCATCGACGACTGGGGCGGGGTGTCGCCGCTGACCCCCGACCATGTGAACCCCGAGCGCCCGTGGCCGCACATCGACGACCTCGCCGCCCGCACGGCCGAGTCGGGCTTCACGCTCCGCGAACGCCTCACGATCTACCCGGAGTTCATCCAGCGCGGCGAACCCTGGCTGGACCCGCGCCTGCTCCCGCACGTACGGGCGCTGGCCGACCCGGAGACCGGGCTCGCCCGCGAGGGCGCGATCCCCGAGGGGCTGCCGTGGCAGGAGCCGGACGAGGGGTTCAACGCCTCCGGCCGCACCGACCTGCACCGCACCATCGACACGGAGGGCCGCACCGGCGACCGCCGCGACGACTTCGACGTCGTGTACGGGGACTGGGAGGCGCTGCGCGAGGCGGCGGCCCCCGGGATGGTGCCCTCCCGGATCGACGGAGACGTCCGCGCGGCGCTGAGCCAGGCGGCGGACGACCCGACCCGGCTCACGGACGACCAAGCGCTCACGCTGCTGCACGCGGACGGTCCGGCCCTGGACGAGCTGTGCCGGATCGCGGACGCGCTGCGGCGGGACGTGGTCGGCGACGACGTCACGTACATCGTCACGCGGAACATCAACTTCACCAACGTCTGCTACACCGGCTGCCGCTTCTGCGCCTTCGCCCAGCGCCGCACCGACGCCGACGCGTACACCCTCTCGCTGGACCAGGTCGCGGACCGGGCCGCGCAGGCGTGGGACGTGGGCGCGGTCGAGGTCTGCATGCAGGGCGGCATCCATCCGGACCTGCCCGGCACGGCGTACTTCGACATCGCGCGGGCCGTGAAGGAGCGGGTGCCCGGCATCCACGTCCACGCGTTCTCGCCGATGGAGGTCGTCAACGGGGCCACCCGCACCGGTATGTCGATCCGCGACTGGCTGACCGCCGCGAAGGAGGCCGGGCTCGGCTCGATCCCGGGCACGGCGGCCGAGATCCTGGACGACGAGGTCCGCTGGGTCCTCACCAAGGGCAAGCTGCCCACGGCGACCTGGCTGGAGGTCATCAGGACCGCCCACGAGGTGGGCCTGCGCTCCTCCTCGACCATGATGTACGGCCATGTCGACCAGCCCCGCCACTGGCTGGGCCACCTGCGCACCCTCGCCGCGCTCCAGCAGGAGACCGGGGGCTTCACGGAGTTCGTGACCCTGCCGTTCATCCACACCAACGCCCCGGTCTACCTCGCGGGAATCGCCCGCCCCGGCCCGACCGACCGCGACAACAGGGCCGTCACCGCGATGGCCCGCCTCCTCCTGCACCCCCACATCACCAACATCCAGACCAGCTGGGTCAAGCTCGGCACGGAGGGCGCCGCCGAGATGCTCCGCTCCGGCGCGAACGACCTGGGCGGCACGCTGATGGAGGAGACCATCTCCCGCATGGCCGGTTCGAGTTACGGCTCCTACCGCTCGGTCCGCGACCTGGAGGCCATCGCAGAACTCGCCGGCCGCCCTGCGAAGCCGCGTACGACGCTGTACGGAGAGGTGCCGCAGGAGCGGGTGACGGCGGCGGGTGCGTCGGACGGGCACCTGCCGGAGCTGCTGCCGGTTCTGGGGGACTGAGGTCCTAGCCGGACGCCTCGTGCTCCCCCACCACCGCCTCCACCACCCGCAGTTCGTTCGCCGCCCGGACTGGGTCCGCGTCGGTGTCCAGCACCAGATTCAGCAGCGCCTTCCACAGCGCCCAGCCCCGGGCCCTCGCCCAGGTCCCGGGGTCCTGGGCGACGGCGGCCCGGAACGCCTCGCGGCTCTCGCCGTCGAAGAGGCCCCAGGCGATGACCAGGTCGCAGGCCGGGTCGCCCACGCCCGAGGTGCCGAAGTCGATCACGGCGGCCAGTTCGCCGCCCCGGACCAGGAGGTTGCCGGAGGCGATGTCGCCGTGGAACCACACCGGGTCCCCGTGCCACTCGGCGGCGAGGGCCGCCTCCCAGACCGCCCGTGCCCGGTCCGTGTCGACGCGGTCCGCGAGGAGGGTCAGGCAGCGGCGGGTCTGCGCGTCGTAGTGCGCGGGCGGGGTACCCCGGTACCAGCTGTGCTCGCCCGCCGCCGGGCCGCCGGTCGGGTCGCAGCGCTGGAGGGCGCGGAGGAACTCGGCGACCGAGACCGCGAAGCCGGGCAGGTCCTCGACGCGGCCGCCCGCCGCCGTCTCGCCGGGGAGCCAGCGCCGGACCGACCAGGGGAAGGGGTAGCCCTCGCCGGGCGCGCCCAGGGCGAGGACCGGGGGGACCGGGACCGGCAGCGAGGGGGCCAGACGGGGCAGCCAGACGTGCTCCTTCTCCACGGCGGGGACGTAGCCGGCGGCGGTGGGCAGCCGGACCGTCATCGCGTCGCCGAGGCGGTACGTGCGGTTGTCCCAGCCGTCGACCTCGACGGGGACCACGGGCAGGCCGCTCCACTGCGGGAACTGCGCGGCGATCAGCCGCTCCACGAGCGCGGCGTCGATGCCCGCGCGGCCGTCGGGATGTGCGTGGGGGAGGGGTGAGGGCATCGGGCGATCATCGCCCCCCGCCCCGTGCGCCGCAACGGAATTCGACGCGCCTCGGAGCCGTACAAAAACGTTCCGACTCCTTGGCCCCTGCACGCGTTCGATTACAGTGCTGCGCAGTTACCGCACGGTCGCACAGGGGAACGAAACCACGGCATACGGGAGTGGCGCGGTGAGTACAGGCATCTTGGCGGTCTGGGGGCGCGCCGAACAGCAGGACTTCCGCGGCCGGGTACGCGGCACCCTCCTCGGCGGCGCCATCGGCGACGCGCTCGGCGCCGGCGTCAGCGCCCTCACCCTGGAGGAGATCCGCGCCGCCCACGGCCCCGACGCCGTCACCGACTTCGTCCCCGCCCACGGCGCGCGCGGCACGGTCACCGCCGCCACCCAGCTCACCCTGTTCACCGTCGACGGGCTGATCCGCGCCCAGGTCCGCCGCGACACCGGCGCCTGGCACCCGCCCACCGACGTCCACCGCGCCCATCTCCGCTGGGCCGCCACCCAGCACGACTGGGGGCCCGACGAGCGCCGCGAGGACAACGGCTGGCTCGCCGCGCAGGAATGGCTCTACGTCCGCCGCGCCCCCACCCGGGAATGCCTGAACGGCCTCGGCGACGACCTCATGGGCACCCTGGACCGGCCCAAGCACCCCGCCGCGCACGACGCCGCCGCCCTCACCCGGTCCGCGCCCTTCGGGCTGCTCGTCGGCTGGGAGCCGCAGCTGGTGTTCCAGCTCGCCGTCGAGTGCGCCGCGCACACCCACGGCCACCCCACCGCCCTGCTCTCCGCCGGTGCCTTCGCGGTCGTCGTGCACGGCCTTGCGCGCGGCGAGACCCTGGACGGCTCCGTGCAGCACGCGCTGGGGCTCCTCGCGGACCGCCCCGGCCATGAACCCGTCACCGAGGCCCTGCGCCGCGCCCTCGGTGCCGTGCGCCGGGGCATTCCGGGGCCCGCGCTCGTCGAGTCCCTGGGTGCCACCGACTCCGCCGAGGAGGTGCTGGCGGTCGCGGTGTACTGCGCGCTCGTCGGGGAGGACGTGCGGCAGGGGCTGCGGCTCGCGGTGAACCACGGCGGCCCGTCCGCCGCGACCGGGGCGCTGTGCGGGGCGCTGCTGGGGGCGATGCACGGGGAGACCGCGCTGCCCCCGGCCTGGCTCGCCGAGCTGGAGGGGCGGGCCACCCTCCTCGAACTCGCCGACGACTTCGCCATGGAGATGACCCAGGGGCCCGCCCTGCACAGCCCGGCGACCGCAGCGCCGGGCTGGCTGGCCCGCTACCCGCGCTGATCCGTGGGCGCGCCCTCGGCGGCGGCCTCGTCCGGGGCGGCCTGGGCGGGCACCGCCGGGCCGTCCCCGTCCGTGTTGATCCGCTCGATCAGCGCGTCCCGTTCCGGGGTGTCCTCCGGGCGTACGAAGCCGATCACCACGTACAGCACCAGCGAGATCGCCAGCGGCAGCGCCACCTGGTACTGGAGCGCGACGCCCTCCTTCACCGAGCCGTCCAGGTCGTAGTTGGTGAAGTAGAACGCCAGCAGCCCCGCCGCCCAGCTGACGAGCGCCGCCGTCGGCCCCGACTTACGGAAGCGGCGCAGCAGACCCAGCATGAACGGGATCGCGATCGGGCCCATCAGCCCGGCGACCCACTTGATGACGACGGAGATGATGTCCTTGAACGTCGGCGAGTTGATCTGCGTCGCCAGCGCCATGGACAGCCCGAGGAAGCCCAGCGTGGACAGCCGCGCGGCCAGCAGCCCGGCCCGGCTGCTCCACTCGCGGGCGGCCTTGGAGAAGACCGGGGCGATGTCCCGCGTGAAGACGGCCGAGATCGCGTTGGCGTCGGAGGAGCACATGGCCATCGTGTGCGAGAAGAACCCGACGACGACCAGGCCCAGCAGCCCGTGCGGCAGCAGCTGTTCGGTCATCAGCGCGTAGCTGTCGGAGGCGTCCGGCTTCTCGGCGTGGACCAGCAGCGGGGCGCACCACATCGGGAAGAACAGCACCGTCGGCCACACCAGCCACAGGATGGCGGAGAGCCGCGCCGAACGGGTCGCGGAGGCGGCGGAGTCCGTGGCCATGTAGCGCTGGGCCTGGTTCCACATGCCGCCGTTGTACTCGAAGGTCTTGATGAAGAGGTACGCCAGCAGGAACGTCACGGTGTACGGACCGGCCGTCGGGTCCGCGTGGCCCTCGGGCAGCTTGTCCCAGACCGTCCACAGGGTGCTGAAGCCGTCCAGCTCGTGCATCGCGGTGACGAGCATCGCGAGCCCGGCGAACAACTGGATGACGAACTGCCCGAGTTCGGTGAGCGCGTCGGCCCACAGACCGCCGACCGTGCAGTAGACCGCCGTGATGATGCCGGTGATGAAGATGCCCTGAGTGAGGGTGATCCCGGTGAACACGGACAACAGGGTGGCGATCGCCGCCCACTTGGCGCCGACGTCCACGATCTTCAGCAGCAGCCCGGACCAGGCCAGCGCCTGCTGGGTCGGCACGTTGTAGCGGTTCTTGAGGTATTCCAGCGGAGACGCCACGTACAGCCGCGAGCGCAGCCGGTTGAGCCGGGGCGCGAACAGCTTCGCGCCGATGCCGATGCCGATCGCGATGGGCAGCGACCAGGTCACGAAGGACGTGACGCCGTACTGGTACGCGATGCCGGCGTAGCCCGTGAACATCACGGCGCTGTACCCGGACATGTGGTGCGAGATGCCGGACAGCCACCAGGGCATCCGGCCGCCCGCCGTGAAGAAGTCGCTGACGTTGTCGACACGCTTGTGGGACCAGAGCCCGATCGCGATCATCACGCCGAAGTAGCCGATGAGCACGACCCAGTCGAGACTGTTCATATGTCCCCTCCCGGGGTCCGCCTTGTGAACGGGGTGCGCACTTCGCCAGTACGGCCGCTCAGCGGCGCCCCGTGCGGGAGCGGGGACTTGGGGGATTGAACCGCCTGTGCGGTACCCGGGTCAAGGACCCTTCCGGTCATAGATGTGAACACAGGTCAACGAGAGGAACGATTTTACTCGTTCTTGACCCACGGGAGCGTTGTCGTGAACGTGACGGCGGCCACACGATGAGCGGGCGCTTCGCCAGGCTGTGAGCGCAGGGAAGCACGAAGAAGACCGCACGGGATGCGGGTCCCGTGCGGTCGAGTGAGGAGGGGAACTGCCGAAGAAATCCAGAGAATCCGGCCCGGAAACGGCGAAAGCCCTCTCGGCCAGGACGGCGGGCCGGTCGAGAGGGCTTGGTGCGGGCCGCGGCGCGAGCGCGCGGCCGGTTCGCGCGGTCTCAGAACCCGGCGGTGCGCGACACGTCCACGACGAACGCCGACCAGGTCTTCGCGGAGAAGTCGAGGACCCCGCTGCTCACGCTCTTCGAGTCGCGGACCAGCAGCGCGTGACCCGCCGCCGCCTTGACCTCCACGCAGTTCCCATTCGCGGAATAGGAGGACTTGGTCCACTCCGTCAGTGCGTTCTGCCGAATCGCCATAATGACTCCGATGGTTGTGCCGGTCGTTGGGCGGTGCGCCCAGCCGCTGCGCCCAGCGACTTGCGCTCAGCGACTTGTGAGGGACGCTACGCCGCAACATCATCGGCCGTGAGTGGCGTTCACTCGTTCGGATGACTTACGCCTGGGCGGTCTTCCGGCACAACCAGGCGGAGGTGTACCTTTCGCGCCGCACCGGGAATCTCAATGGCCGACGCGGAATTCGTCACGCTCCGCAGTTCTCCGCCGCTTGGAGGATGTACGCCCGGGACTGCTCCGCGCTCAGCGCCTTCGCGCGGAGATGTTCGTACATCACGGCATAACTCTGGACGTCGGGCGCCTTCTCCAGATACAGGTCGCTGGTGATGCCTTCGAGATAGACGACGCTCGCGTCCATGTCCTCCTGGAATTCGAGGATCGTGTAGCTCCCGTACATCCCGGGGTGCGCCCCGACGGTGTACGGCAGGACCTGGAGCGTCACGTGGGGCAGCTGGCTCAGCTCCGCCAGGTGCCTCAACTGGTCGGCCATGATCTGCGGGTTGCCCACGACGCGGCGCAGCACGGCCTCGTCGATCACGGCCCAGAACCGCAGCGGTTCGACCGGGTCGGTCAGCCGGTCCTGGCGCTTGATGCGGATCTGGATGCGCTTGTCGATCTCGGTGGGCGTGGCCTCCGGCCACATCCCCTCGATCGCCGCCTGCGCGTACTCCCGCGTCTGCAACAGGCCGGGGACGATCAGCGACTCGTACACCCGCAGGGACGCCGCGTCGGTCTCCAGACCGATGTACACGCTGTACGGGATGTCCCCGAACGCGTGCCACCAGCCCTGCTGGCGGGAGTCCTTGGCCATCTGCATCAGCGACTCGACCACGCGGCGGTCCTCGACCTCGTACACCCCGCAGAGGTCGCGGACATCGCGCTGGCTGATGGAACGGCGGCCGTTCTCCAGGCGGCTGATCTTCGACTGCGAGACCAGCAGCCGCTCCGCCACCTCCTCGGCGGTCATTCCCTTGACCTCGCGCAGTCGGCGCAATTCCTGACCCAACCGGCGTCGCCTGACGGTGGGATTGACGTTGGACGGCACGGAAACGGCACCTCCGGCTATGTAGCTGTGCGTATCTACTGCTGAGCAGATTGCCACCCCCGGACCCGGCCGCGCTGGGAAACGGCCACACACAGCGGCGCGGGGCAGTCGGTGATATCGACTGCCCCGCGCCTGGTGCGGCTCCCGAACCGGGTCTGGATGACAACGGTGCGGCTGTGTTCGGTTGTTGACGCGGTGGTACGGGTGGTGACGGTGGTGCTGCGTGGTGCGGATGCGGTCCTAGTGGGCCGCGGTGTGCGCCATGCTGCCGCGCCGTGAGGGCGACGGCACTTGCGGTTGCAACGGAACGCCGGCCGCCTGGGCGCGGCGCGGCTGTGCGACCGCCCCGTTCTGTACGTCCATCACGGCGTGCGCCACGAGGCCGCCCATCGGGTCGTGCCTGATCAGGTCCCGGAGCCGGGAGCGCGATGAACGCCCCTCGTTCCCGGGGTACAGGTGCTTGCCGAGTCCGACCGCGTGGGCCAGTGCGGCAAGCGCCGCGGTCCGCGGGTCCGGCGGTACGCCGGTGCGGATCGCACTGTCCAGCCTGGACCTGATGTCCCGGCTGATCGCCGTGTCCGTCGCCTGGTAGCGAGTCGTCGGCAGCACTCCGCACATCTGGCCCTCGACGGCATGCACCATGCCGCACCGCTCCAGATGAGCGAGGTAAATCTGGCGGAGCCCCAGCCGGGGTCCGCCGATCCAATGGACCGCCCGGACCGGACTGCCACGCCTGCGCAGCAGTTCCAGTGCGGAGTCCAGGGTCGGATCTCCTGTCGGCCGTGGCATCACCACGGCGATACGATCCCCGTCTGGGGCTATCCGTCCTGCCAGGGCCAGCTCCACTAGCTGGGCCCCGGCGAGGCCGAGGTCGAGCGACTGCGGCTGCGCTGTGGTACCCGTGGTCGGGTCCAGAGCGAGCAGCAGAAGCTCCTCCGGAATTGTTCTGCGGCTCCTGCCCATCCATGCCTCCCCGCGTGGATGAATGACAGGGTGACCCCTCTCACATCTTCCTGTCGAGGGTGCCTGGTGGCTTTGTACGGGAACCAGTAGGTATGTCGTTCTCGTCTAGCAGCCCGGCCAAGGGTTCACACGGGACACTGGTAGATGGTTCGGACAGCGCGGGTGGTTCCCCGCGCCGCATGGAGGAGGCATCGGTGGCGGGCGAGTCCCCCGACAAGTCGGAGCAGCAGCAGTCGTCGGGAACGACTCGCAACGAGCGCGATCCGCGTCTCGGCGTCTTCCGCGAACCCGAACCGGGTTCCGGTTCGGGGGCCGGTGAGGACGCGGGGGCGGCCCCGGAGGCCGCGGAGAGCGCTCCGGAGGCCGCTGAGGCCCCCGAGACGGCGCCGGATGCCCCGGAGGCGGCTGCGGACGCCCCGGAGGGCGCTCCGGACGCTCCGGACACCCCGGAGGCCGCTTCGGAGGCCGCCGAGACCGCGGAGACCGCGGAGACCGCCGAGGGGACGGTGGGGGCCGACGAGCCCCAGGCCGGCGCCGAGCCGGAGGCCGCCGAGCCCGAGGAGGGTGACGCACGCCTCCGGGCGGCCGTGGCCGCCTGGGTGTCCACGGCCGACGACGGCGACAAGGACCCCGACGAGTCCGCCGCCCCGGAGGAGCCCCGCGTAACCGATTCCCGCGACGACGACCCGGACGCCGAGCCCGAGCCGGACGAGAAGCCGGAAACCGCCGCGAAGCCGGCCACCGACCCGGAGCCCGAGCCGTCCACCGAGCCCGAGGCCAAGCCCGCCGCCGAGGCGAAGAAGCCGGCCGACGACAAGCCGGCCGACGACGACGCCCCGGACGCGAAGCCGCCCGCCGCGGAGGCGAAGGCGCCCGCCGGCGACGAGGCAGCCGACGACGCCCCGGGCGCGAAGAAGCCCGCCGCCGAGGCGGACGCGCCCGTCGATCAGCCCACCGCCGTCTTCAAGGCCCCCCGGCTGCCCAAGGTCGACCAGCCGACGACCGCGCTGAAGATCAAGCGGTCGCCGTCGGGGCAGCCCGTCGCCGCCGAGACCGAGTCGCTCACCGAGCGCACCAGCCAGTTCGTACCGCTGCGCGCCGACGACGTACGCCAGGCGCCCGCCCCGCGCCGGCCCGAGAGCCCCGTCGCCGGGCAGCCCGCTGCCCTGAGCGGTGCCGAGCGCACCCGGCAGCAGCCCATGCCGCCGAAGCCGCCGCTCGACCTGCTCGCCGAGCTGACGAACACCCCGCCGCCGCCGGAGACCCCGGTCCGCACGGCAGTGCGCAGGGTCAAGATCTGGACACCGCTGGTCATCCTCCTGCTCATCGCGTTTGCGATCGCGCAGATGGTGCGCCCGCTGCCGGACCCGTCGCTGACGATGACCGCGAAGGAGACGTACGGCTTCGAGGGCGGCGCCCCGAAGCTGCCGTGGCCCGAGCAGGGCCAGGGCTACATGGCCGCCACCGGCCTCGGCAAGGTCGACTCCTTCGGCGACCAGAAGCCCGTGCCGATCGCGAGCGTCGCCAAGGCGATGACCGCCTACCTCGTGCTCAAGAGCCACCCGCTCAAGCGCGGCGAGGACGGCCCGGACATCAAGATCGACGCCAAGGCCGAGGCGGACGGCAAGCTCTACACCGAGGGCGAGTCCACGCTGAGCACGGTGAAGGAGGGCGACATACTCACCGAGCGTGAGGCGCTGGCCGCGATCATGATCCCCTCCGCCAACAACATCGCCCGGCTGCTCGCCCGCTGGGAGGGGGGCTCGGAGAAGGCGTTCGTCGCGAAGATGAACGCCACCGCCGACGAGCTGGGCATGAAGAACACCACGTACACCGACCCCTCCGGGCTGACCGCCTCCACGGTCTCCACCGCCGAGGACCTGGTGAAGCTCGGCGAGAAGCTGGTCGAGTTCCCGGCGCTGATGGACATCACGAAGCTGCCGGTGTGGAAGGACCCCTCGGGTCACGAGTGGCGCAACTACAACACCCTCGTGCCGTTCGACGGCGCCCTGGGCATCAAGACCGGCTCCACCTCCAAGGCCGGCGGCAACCTGCTCTTCGCGGCGCACAAGATGATCGACGGCACGGACCAGCTGATCGTCGGCGCGATCCTGGGGCAGTACGACGACGTCTCGATCATCGACGAGGTGAACCGGGTCAGCAAGAAGGTGATGGTGGCCACGCTGGACCTGCTGGAGGGCGCCAAGATCGTCAAGAAGGGCGACGTCGTCGGTGAGGTGGACGACGGCATGGGCCACACCACCCCCGTCGTCGCGACGAAGGACGTCAAGGCCGTCGGCTGGTCCGGCCTCACGGTCAAGCTCGAACTGACCGACGACGGCAAGACGATCCCGCACGAGGCGGTCGCCGGTACGCACGTCGGCACGCTCACCGTGGGCCAGGGCCGCAGCCAGGTGAAGGTCGCCGTCGCGCTCCAGAGCGACCTCGCGAAGCCGTCGTTCGGCGACAAGCTGACCCGCATCGGCTGAGGACACGGGGAGGGGGGCGCCCACGCGGGGCGCCCCCCTCCGCCCCCGCGCCGGAACGGCCCCGCGTGTTAGCGTCCCGTGGGCAACGCGCGGACCCCGGAGCGCGTCTTTCGGCCCATGAGACCCGAGCAGGAGAGCCGGCCGAAACCACGCGTCCGGGGAGGGACGGGGAGAGACGCAGTGACCACCGCCGAGCCCACACGGGCGGACGCCGACACCGCCGGCACGGACCCCGCGCAGGCGAAGCGCCGCGACGACGGCGAGGGCGTCCCGGAGGCGCCCGGCCGGTTCGACGGCCTGAAGCAGCGCTGTCTGCGCCACCCCGTCCTGCTGACGACCGCGGTCGCCGCGGTCGCCCACATCCTGTGGTTCCTCTTCTTCGCCAACAGCGGCGGTGACATCGCGGCCCAGGACGCCTGGGCGGAGTTCGTCGGCCGGCACCCGGGCACGGCGTACAACCTCGCCTGGTACGGGGGCATGCACCCCGTCTCGTACAGCGTGGTCTCGCCGTATCTGATGTCCCTGCTCGGCGTGCGGACGACGATGATGATCGCCGGCACGGTCTCGGCCGGGCTGACCTCGCTGATCCTGTACCGGGTCAAGGCGGTCCGTAATCCCCTGGCCTGCTCGATGGCGGGCGTCTTCGCGTACCTGTGCAACGCGCTGTCGGGCCGGGTGACCTTCGGACTCGGCATGATGTTCGCGGTCGGCGCGACCGCCGCCGTGTTCTGCTGGCCGTACCGGTGGCGCTACAAGCGGTGGGCGAAGGCGGCCGTCGCCGCGTCGCTCGCCGCGCTCGCGACGGCCGGCAGCCCGGTCGCGGGGCTCTTCCTCGGCGTCGTGGCGGCCGCCCTGTTCCTGAACAAGCGGCGCCCCGGCGCGTACGCCCTGGGCCTCACCCCGGTCGTGGTGGTCGCGCTGTCCGCCTGGCTGTTCCCGTTCTCCGGCACCCAGCCGATGTCGGTCGCGACGCTGTCCGGGCCGTTCATCTTCTCGTGGCTCGTCTTCTTCCTCGTGCCGTCCGACTGGAAGACGGTCCGCGTGGCATCGGCCGTGTACGGGATCGGCACGCTGGCGACGTACGTGGTCGACTCGCAGATCGGCTCCAACGTCTCGCGGATGGCGATGCTGTACGCGGGAGTCGTCCTGCTGGCAGCGCTGCCGTACACCCGGCCCCGCTCGCAACGCTGGTACGCACTGGTCCTCGCGTTCGTCTCGCTGAACGTCTGGATCGGCTTCAAGGGCGTCGACGACATCGTCAGGACCGCCCCCACCGCCTCCTGGACCCGCTCGCTGGCCCCCCTGGTCAACCAGCTCCAGAAGGTCGGCGCCGAACGCGGCCGGGTCGAGGTCGTCCCGCCGAGCAGCCACCGCGAGGCGTCCGCGCTCCCGCGCTCGGTCAACCTGGCCCGGGGCTGGAACCGCCAGGCCGACATGAAGCGGAACCCGATCTTCTACGACGACACCCTGGACCCCATCAACTACCGCCAGTGGCTCGACCGCTGGGCGGTGCACTACGTGGTGCTGCCGCAGGGCGACCCCGACTACAGCGGCGCCCGCAAGGAGGCCGAACTCGTCGGCAAGGGCCTCTCCTATCTGAAGCTGATCTGGTCAAACAAGGACTGGCGGCTCTTCGAGGTGGACAGCCCGGTCCCCCTGGCCGACCCGCCCGCCACGGTGGAGCGCGCGGGCGAGGGCGAGCTGACGATCCACGTCAAGAAGGCGGGCCGGGTCCTGATCCGCGTCCCGTACTCGCGCTGGCTCGCCGTCGTGGACGAGGAGGGCAACGGCGTGGAACGCCCCCAGGAGACGGAGGCGTCCAAGCAGCGGGCGGACGAGAGCACCCCGAAGACCTTCGTCAACGAGCACGGCTGCCTGATCAAGATGGACGAGGACGAGGACGGCGACGAGTGGACGGAACTCCTCGCCCCGCGCCCCGGCACGTACCGCCTGGGCGCCCCGTACCAGCTCCCGCCGGGGACACCGTGCCCGGACGAACTGCGATGACGGCACATTCCAGCCCGTCCGGCGCTTGAGGACGGAACCGCTGCCGCACGACGAACCCAGCCGGTCCGGCGTTTGAGGACGGAACCGGTGCCGCACGACGAACCCAGCCGGTCCGGCGCTTGAGGACGGAACCGCTGCCGCACGACGAACCCAGCCGGTCCGGCGTTTGAGGACGGAACCGGTGCCCCCGGACCGGGGTCGAGTCTTCCGTCCTCAGGCGCCGGACCGGCTGGAATCCGCCCCCGCCAGGTCGTACACCGCGAAGTCCGCCACGGGCCGGTAGCCGACGCGCTGGTACACGCCGTTGCTCGTGGGGTTGGCCAGGTCCGCGAAGAGCAGCACCTCCTCCGCGCCCTCGGCGAGCGCGGCGCGGGAGGCGTGGGCGGTCGCGGCGGCCCCGTAACCCCGGCCCCGCAGCTCGGTCGGGGTGTAGACGGGGGCGACCCGGGTCTGCCCGGCGACCCGGGGCGTGAGCGCCGCCATGGAGACGGGGACGCCGTCCGGGGTCTCCCAGAGGGTGACGCGGCGGTCGGCGATCCGCGCGTCGGCCCAGTCCTCGGAGTCCCGGTGGCCGGCACCGTCGATGGCCCGCACGAACTCCACGTACCACCGCGCGATCAGCTCCCGGTCCCGCGCCTCCGCGATCCGGCCGCGCCCCTCCGGCGCCGGATCCGGCCACCGCAGCTCCCCGAGCCGGTAGAGCCGCAGCCGTTCGTGGAGCCGGGGCGCCACCCCCGTACGCGCCCGCCATGCCTCGGCGAACGCGGCGGCGGTCGCGTCGTCCGCGTTGACCCCGGGGACGGGGTCGCCCACGGCATGCAGATGCGCGGCCAGCGAACCGGCCTCCTCGGGAGAGAGGGGCGTGACGATCAGCCGGTACGGCGGCGTCCGGAAATACGTGGCGCGCACCTCCCCGCCCCGCTCCAGGACCCCGAAGACGGGCGCCTCGTCCCCGTACGCCTGCGAGCCCCGCGCGCGCAGCCCCTCGCCCACGGTCAGGGTGACGGTGTGCAGCGCGGGCCGCGACCGCAGGAAGTCGCCGGCGCGGGCGAGGAAGGAATGAACGTCGGGAACGCGACACCAGGTTGAGGAATCCATGGCACATCCTCGCGCGGCGGGGGCGGGGAGCGCCCGCGATTTTCGGCTGCCTACTCGACGTCGATCCCGTACTCCGTGACCAACTCCTCAAGGCCGCCGCGGTATCCCTTGCCGCCGGTGACGAACTCCCAGTCCCCATTGGCGCGTCGGCGGAACGAGCCCAGGACGAGGGCGGTCTCGCCGGGCCGGCCGTCCGAGACGTCCAGCTGGTCGAGCGGGGCGCGCTCGGCGTCGAGGAGCCGGATTCCGGCGTCGGTGAAGCCGGACAGATCGGCGTCGGGGTTGGCGACGGGGTCGATCGCGGCGATGATCACCAGCCGGTCCGCACGCGCCGGGAGCGCGTCGAAGGCAACCTGGATCGCGGCCTTGTCGGGCGCGACGGGGATCAGTTCGCGGACCGAACCGTCCGGAGTGCGCGGGTTGTTGAAGAACACGAAGTGGTCGTCGTCCAGCACGCGGTTGCCCTGGCAGACGAGCGCGCAGACGTCCAGAGCGACGGAGCCCGACCAGTACATGCCGAGCACGTTGTGGTCGTCGTTCCGGCTGTCGTCGTCGCGGCTTTCCGGTGCCGTCCGCTGGGCCGGGACCGATGGCTCGCCCCCGCCCAGCCGCCCCCGCAGTCCGTGCCGGTGCAGCAGGTCGACCAGCTCGGAACCCGGGACCAGCTCCAGCGGCTTGCCGTTGGCGAAGGTGTGCGAGCCGGGCCCGAACTTGGACGTGGTGACGAGGACGCCCTTGTTGGCACCGGCGTCCTGGACCGTCCCGTACAGATCGCGGACCGCCGTGGGCGGCACGGTGTTGCGGTAGCGCTTCACCTGGACGACGATCTTGCCGCCGCGTATCGGCGCCGGGTCCAGCGCGTCGACGTCGACGCCGCCGTCGTTGGAGCGCTGCGTGGTGACGGCCTGCATGCCCATGGCCCGGAAGAGCTCGGCGACCAGCGCCTCGAAGGCGAGCGGGTCCATCTCGTACAGGTCCGGCTCCTCGTCGCCGCCGTGCGTCACGACCCCGTTGCCGACCTCCTCGGGGACCCGTCCCGGCCGCACCGCGGCGTACTGGTCGGGGCGCGTGGACAGCTGCCCGCGCAACCCGTCCACCAGGCAGTTCACCGCGTTCACCTGCTCCAGGTGCAGCCCGGCGAAGTCCGCCCGGGTCGCCATGACCGTGCCGAGGAACATGGGCATCCGCCGCCCGGTCGCCGGGTCGTGGTCGTCCACGAAACCGTTCAGCGCGACGGACTCCAGGGCCCCGAACTCGTCGGCGGCGAAGAGATCGCGCAGGACGAGCAGCAGGCACTGGGCGAGCACGTCCCGGTACAGCGCCCGGCGCTGCGTGACCGGCCGGGGCGACTCCTTCTCCTGGTCCGCGTTGATCATGTACCGCACGGACTTCGCCTCGGGGACGACGTCGTACCGGGGCAGCTCCCAGTTCAGCACCAGCTGCCGCGCGCCCGAGTCGTACGCCGCCGACACCTGCCGGGGCAGCTCGTCGGGCCAGCCGGTGGAGGCGTAGAGCGCGGCCGAGAAGTACTCGACGGCCGCCTCGGCGTCCCCGGCGCGCAGTCCGGCGGTCATCTCCGCGATCCCGGCGTTGTGACTCCGGATCTCCGCCAGCCGGGCGTCCGCCCACTGCCGGTACTGCCGCTGGTAACCGGCGAACTGCGCCTGCCGCTGCGCCTCGGCCGCCTGCGCGGCCTGCCAGTCCTGCTCGAACCTGGCCCGCGCCTCGGCCTGCGCCTGGGCCCGCCGCCCGGCGGTCCACCCGCCGCCCTGTGCCTCGTAACGTGCGGGGTCGGGCATGGGTACGGGCTGCGCCAGCGGCCCCGGCGCGAAGGGCTCGACCTGCTCCGCCCGCGTCAGCGCCGAGGCCCGGAACGCCGGCGCCCGGCACCCGGCCGCCAGCAGCCCCTGCAACGCCTCGACCCGGTCGTCCAACTCCCGCGTACGCCGCCGCGCCTCGGCCTCACGCTGCTCCCGGTAGGCGGCCTTCTGCTCGCGCTGACTGCGGGCGACCTCGCGCTGATATGCCCGCTGCGCCCGCTCCTGATCCCGCTGATACCGGGCTTGCGCCTCCTGCTGGCGCTGCTGCTGCCGCTGCGCCTCGGCCCACACGGCAACCAACCCATTGGAGCGACGACTCATCCCGCCCAGGCCCTCCCCACAGCAGTGATGAAACAACTTTAGTCCGCAACGAACCCGGGGCCCATGAACTTGGCAGGGTTGGGGAGGAAGTCGGGGAAGCCGAGGGTGCGAGGATGACCCCACCCGTCGCGTGGACCTCGTGGAGGCTCGGATGCCGATCGCCCCATTGCCGTACATCGACGAGCACGAGACGGTCATCGAGGCGCCGGCCGAGACCATCTGGCGGGCCCTGAGCGAGACCCTGGACCACTCCTCTCGGGCCACCACCGCTTCTCGACGTACACCCTGACGTTCCACCTGGAAGCGCTCACCCCGCACCGCTCCCGCCTGACCGCGGAAAGCCGAGCCACGTTCCCGGGCGAGCAGGCCTGAACGCGGACTTTGGTTGTCCCTGCAACCTTTCAGCCCTTCCAGAGGTCTGGAAGGGCTGAAAAGATCTTGATTCCCTGGGGGGGGGGAACACATGAGAAGACGGACCCTCTCGGCGCTGTGCGCACTTGGCGCACTCGGCGCACTCGGTGGCGTGCTCGCGGCTCCGACGGCGGCACAGGCGGCCGACCCGCACCCGTCGGGCCCCTCGGTCCGGACCGACGAGACCCGGATCTACGTGGACTTCGGTACGTCCACGCTGCCGAAGGACCTGAAGGTGCTCCTGCGTGAGCCGGGCACCGAGACGCCGGTGGCGACCATCACGGAGTTCGACTTCGTGGAGGACCCGGACCCCTGCATGCCGTCCTGCCAGGACGACTCCGGTGAGACCGCCGTCGAGACCACCCCGCTGCGCCTGGCGGACCTGGGCCGGTACGCGGTGGACATCGAGTACGACGGCACCGAAGGTGAATCGATCCTCCACAAGGACGAGGCGGTCTTCGACTACCACCTGATCCCGCAGGTCAAGACGTTCGAGGTGAGCGGGAAGCCGGACGTGGAGCACAGGACGGTGACCGTCAAGGCGGACGCGACGCTGCGCGACCCGCGCGACGGCGCCGAGACACCGATGGCGGACGGCCGGCTGGTGCTGGAGACGACCGCGGCGAAGACGGGACTGACCACCGACGCCGCGGGTCATGTCGAGAGGTCCTTCACCTTCACGGGCACGGAACAGCACGACACGACGACGTATCAGAACGACGTCAGGTTGGTCCTCCGGCCGGCCGGCGAGGACGCCGCGCACGGTCTGACCCGCCAGGTCGAGGTCGGCTACACCACGACCGACATCACGCTGGACTCGCCCACGGTGCGGGGGGCGGACGGGACGGACGCCCCGTTGAGCGGCCGGGCCACCTACCGCGACAGCAACGGCGTCTCCAAGCCGGTCCCCGTCGGTACGCCGATGTCGGTGTACAACGTGCGGACCTTCAAGGCCGGGGAGGACGGCCGCTTCACCACCCAAGTCCCCGTCTACGGCACCCGACAGCAGAAGATCGCCCTCCACGGCACGCCATGGCTGTCCACCAGGTACGCGCTCGTCAGCCCCGACCCTACGACGAGCGCCGGCTTCCACAGGCTTCCCACGGTCACCGTCAGCCGGTACGAGAAGGTCACGGTGTCAAGCGTCTTCGACCGCTACGACCTCCCGGCTTCGACGACCCTGACGGTGAACCTCCAGTTCAAGGCGCAGGGCGCCACGACCTGGGTCACCAAGAAGACCATCGACAGCCCCGCCATCGCGGGCGACAGCTCCCGCACGGTCACGGCCGCGGACCTGCCCTACCAGGGCGTAGGCGTCTGGCGGTTCCAGTTCCCCGGCACCGAGCAGATCCCGGCCGGCCCCGCCCCGGAGTCGTACACGGTGTACCGCCGGATGACGGCCTTCCCGGAGTTCAACGCGAACCCCGAGCCGGTCAAGGCGGGCGCCCCCCTCACGATCACCGGCAAGCTCAACACGAAGAACGAGGACGACGGGCAGTGGTCCGCGTTGGCCGACGCGCGGATCGACATCTGCTTCCGCGCGAAGGGCACGACCACCTGGCGCGTGGCCGGCGTCGCCGTGACGGGCAAGGACGGCAGGTTCACGAAGACCCTCAAGGCGACCAAGGACGGCGACTGGCAGGCCAAGTACGACGGCGACGAATGGAATCACTTCTACAGCAACAGCCGCCTGGACTTCGTGGACGTCCAGCTCCCGCCCCGAGGCTCTTCCGGGCAGCCGGCGGGCGGGGAGGCCACGTGGCGCGGAGGCCCCGCGGTCTCGATGCGACACTCGGCGTCACGCGGGTGACAGCACCCGAAGGCCCCCAGCGCCGTGAGCAGCGCCGACGGCGCCGCGGCGGACCTGGTCTCCCGCGATAGCCCGCTTGCCGCGTTTGGCCGTTGCAGTCAGAACGCCCCGGACCATCCCGGCCCGGGGCGTTCCCCGCTCACACTCGTGCCCCCGGCAGGATTCGAACCTGCGACACCCGCTTTAGGAGTTCGGTCGGCCTTCCCCTGGCAGGGCGACGCAGCGGCTTGAGACTGCCGTGAGAGGCCGTGAACGACTGCCGTCATCCACCGTCGTTGATGTCAGCTGTGGATGTCAGATCGGCGATCGAGTGGGCTCGGTCATCGCTTCTTCCGGAGCTTCCGCATCTTCGCTTCGGCTTCCTTCTTCTTCCGCTGTTCCACCCCGTACGCGGACCACGACCCTTGATGCTTGGCACAGCGCGAGCTGCCGATGATCGCCTTGCTCTGACACCGGCCCCCGCTCTGCGTGGGAGCTCCGCACCTCGACTGCGACATCCCGTCCCCCCTTCTTCACGGCCCACCGTGGGCACCTCTCGTACGGTGCCCGCAGCTCCGGCGCAAGGTGAGGGCGCAGAGGGGTGGCGGTGGAAGCACATGCTGGCGTTCCCGGCGCATGTGGCTGACAGGGGTCTCTAGAACTCTCGGAACATCGTGGGCTCCCACTCAGGCGGAAGCGCCTGCGTCATGAAGACGTAGACAGGCCCGAACGGCGTCGCCGTCTGTAGCCCCTCCCATTGGTCCAAGTCGTTGGCGCAGTAGCGGCGCAACAGATCTTTCATCTGCTCGACCTCTTCATTGCTCAGCGGACCCTTGACCTTTGCTTCATCCATGTCCTGGCCTCACTCAACGGCTGACGGGGACCTCGTAGACGATCTCGCACAGGGCAGCGGGCACGACGATGTCCGCCGTCTCCACGGGCCGCCCCTCGTCGCTGTAGTACGTCCGTCGGATGTGCGTGACGAGCGCGGCCTTCTGGATGCCGAGGAGTGAGGCTTCCTCGGCGGTGGCCTGCCGTGGCTCTGGCTGTTCGACGGCGTGGCTGACGATGATGCCGATCTCGGCCATCCGGTTCACGACGCCGGCCCCGGCATGAGGCCCGCCCTCGGGAAGGACGACGAGGGTCCCGCCGGTGAGGTCGTACGGCTCCCAGCTCGTGGACAGCTGCACGGGCCGCCCGTCAGCAAGGAACTCGTACACGGTCCGGACGCACAGCTCGCCCTCACCGATCCCGAGCCGCGCAGCGATCTCCGCCGGCGCGGGCACCTTCGCATCGGTTCGGCTCTCCCAGCCGCCGTTCCGCCCGACGGCCTTCATGTCGGCTCGGAACGGGGACCCGTCGGGCTGCTCGCGCGCCGCGGACCGAACCATCCGCACTCGCGCCCGGGGCTCGGCCACGTAGGTCCCGGACCCGGCACGTCCTTCCAGCACGCCCTGGGAGATCAACAGTTCCTGGGCGCGGCGAACGACGTTCTCGCCCACCCCGCACTCCTGACCAATCTGGTCCCGAGAGGGCAGCCGGTCTCCGGGAGTCCACTCGTGCTCCGCGATCCGCTGCCGGAGTACGTCGGCGATGCGGAGATAGGGCGGCTGCTCAGGCATATGGAAAATCTAGTCCACTAGCTCTAATCTAGTTAACTAGCTTTACTGAAAGTGATCGCCGGTGACGGAGGCTGCCCTGTGCCTGCTCCAGAAGTAAGCGCGGAGGCCCTCGCTGCCCGGCTATCTGCCATCGGGCTCACCACACGCGTGGAGGAGCACGCCAGGCACACATCGATCGAAGCGGAGGTGCCGGAATCCCTCCCCGCAGAGACGTGGCGGGAGGTGCTGGAAGTGGTGGCGGCGGCGGACCGATTCGGTCTCCTGGCCACCAGCCTGGGCGGCCGAACCTTATGGGCCGCTGTGAACAAAGAGGTCCCCGCGACGGGCGATGTCCGGGGACCTGGCCATCAGCGATAGGAGCTGATCAGCATGTTCAACCGTATCCGCAGCGCCATCAGGCGCACCAGAGAGCGGTACGGCCAAAGGCCTCGGCACCGCGAGGTCTTAAGGCCCTCCCGCCCGACGCTCATCCTCCCCAAACCGTCCGACGAACTGACGCTGCTCCTCCGACAGCTCACAGACCGCGCGGACTTCCTCACGGGCGAGGAGACGGCCCTCGTCCGCCCGTACATCCTGGCCTTCGAGCAGCACACAAGGCAGAACTCGGCGCCGGTACCGCACCACCTCCTCACCCACACGTGCTTCGCGCCGGCGGAGACCCTCGGATGACCCGCGTACCCTCGGCGGCCACCACGCCCTACCGATCCAGCGCATGCCGGATCGGCACCCACCACGAGTGCGCGCACTCCTCCCCGACGACGGCACCGATCGGCATCCCGGTCATCTACGAGGCATGCGCCTGCTCCTGCCACTCCGTGGCCACGTCACCGGAGGCAGCCTCGTGAACGGCTTTCCTGCCGGCGGCGCACTCGCCTCCCCGGTCGAGATCACCACGGCCACGGTGCAGCGCGGAGACGTCATCCAAATCGGCGGTCAACCGTGCCGAGTAGCTGACCTCCTCCAACTCCCCGGCGGCGCCAAGCGCCTTCTCTTCGAGTCGGGCGAACTCCTGACGATGGACACCCGTACGCGCCTGATCGCCGTACGAGTGCTCAGAAGGTGGTGACTGTCGTGCCGTCTCTCCGCGACACCATCGCCGACGACCTCAGGACCCAGATCACCGCCGGCCACCTGAAGGCAGGCGCCCGCCTCCCCTCGGAACCGAGACTCGCCGCGGACTACAAGGTCAGCACCCCGACCCTGCGCAACGCGCTGGCGCTCCTCCAGGCCGAGGGCCTGATCGAGAAGCTCCACGGCAAGGGCAACTTCGTCCGCCACCCCCTCCGCAGACTCACGTACACGGGAGGCCATCTCACCCCGGACACAGACCTCCACGTCACGATTCGCACGACCAACGTCCGAGCCCGCGGAGACCTAATTCCCCTACTCAAGGTCCCCTCGCGCACGCTGCTGACGGAGTCCCTCTACCTCACTTACCAGAGGGAGTCGCCGCACAGCCTGGCCTGCATCTACGTCCCGCAAAACCTGACGCCGGCGGAACTGCCGTGGTGTCGACCCGGTTGGGCTGAAACCCGAGAAACGGTCACCGCCCGACTCCCCACTCCAGAAGAGGCCTCCACCCTCCGGATCAGCTCGACGCTGGCCATCCTCGCGATCACTCGCGTCTCATCCGACGCCACCGGCCGCGTGGTCGAGGCGGCCCGCCTGGTCCTCCCTGGCGACCGCGCCAACGCACTCTTCATCACCCACCACACGACCGAAGAGAGGGGAACGGAAGAGTGACGGCCCAGAGCGAACCCGGCCTCCCGCCGTGAGCAGGCCCCGACAGGAGCCCTGCTACCTGAGCACCGACAACGAAGGCAGGCACCTATCCCGCCGGTGGGTACCCCTGAGTCGATTCAGCTCGAAATGTTCGTAAACCTTGCGACATACCCTATATGGGCGTTAGGGGAGAACTGGCAGTATTCCGAGAAGGTACTCGCGCAGCCGCAAGCCGTGGCCCATCGACTTTCGGCATAATTGAGGCTTTCAGGAAGGAAGGGCCCCGGAATTAACTCCGGGGCCCTTCTGTAACGCTTACTCAAGCGTTCAAGTGGATGTGCCTATCAGTCGAGGACGCCCGTTATTGAGGTCGCTCCAGATCTGGAAAATATTGAAATGGAGCAGCTTCATCAGAAGCTGACGTCTCCCTGAACGCTCTTGATCTGAACAATCTTCCCTACGTTGGCACGATCGCTGACCGTGATTCGAGCGTTTAGTACGTCGTCACGCTCGTAGCCCTCAGACGCAAGGGCTGCAAGCAGCTCCTCTCGGAATTTTGGATCGCTTTCGAGGTGACGGTCGATCGCCAAGCGAAGATCGCTCTGCGCTCCTTCAGCAGAGGGGGTTTCAGCAATTTGTTCCAGAGTCCTGACAGCCGCCTGGTCGCCAGCGAATTTTTGCCTCAAGAACTCGGACACTCGGGTCACGGTACGCCACGCTCCGCTACCGGCCTCGGCAAGAAACCCACCTGCCACGAGACTTGCGACTGCCATGGAAATAGGTTCGACCACTTCAATACCTTCCCTTCATTTTTCAATCTGTTCCGGGAATATGCTACCCCGAGCGATACTTTTGGCGGAGTACTCGCTCGCACTTGCAGCGTACTTTTCCGCCTTACTGGGATCTCCCAACTTCTCCCAGAGGGACGATAGCTTGTTGGCACTTATTAGCGCCTCACTCCATTGCTGCATTAGGACTTCCAAGCGGATCTGCTCTTCAAATGATTCCGTCGCATCCTTTTCCTCTTCGAGTTTTTCCAGCAGGGCACCCAATCTCTTGAGGCATTTTGCCAAAATTCTTGCCGAGCCGTACGAGCGAGCAACGCTTACTGCCTCTAGCGTATAGGGAAGCCCGGTACTGTAAGCGCCTTGATTTTCCTCGACTCGGCTCCGGCAGAGCGAGATTTCAATCAAGTTTTGTTCCTGCTCGTTATCACGAGAAGCCTGAATAGCCTTGTCTAGCAACTCAATGGCTCGACGCGTTTCTCCACGCCTGGCGTAGGAATCCCCCCAACAATGAAGAGCGCCAATCAGTGCCCCAGGGTCACCTTCAACCTCGCCCGTCTCTATAATTTGAGAGAATATTGAATCGGCATCACCCATCTTCCCCTCTCTGACGAAAGTGTCAGCCAGGTTATGTCTTGCCCAGATAAGTCCAGATGCGTCTCGATCCACTCGTGCAGTTTCTATCGCTTCGCGATGCACCGAATAGGCTTCGGTCAGCCGTCCCATGGATTCTAGTACTTTCGCCTTTCGAGTGAGTCGGATTCTAAGTGATTCCCGGTCGCCCCCTTCCCGTGCTGCTGCGATGGACTTGTCGTAAGCGTCAAGAGATTGCTCACTCATGGAACTTGAGGCGAGGCACGCAGCCATTCCTTGGTAGGTGAATCCCTGGTATCGGGGGTTGGCGTCGTTCCTTGTGGTTACCTCCAATTCCTTCTCGAAGAATTCCAGCGATTCCTTGTGGCGACCGATTCCGCTATAGAGGTGCCCAAGGGCGTGAAATGCGCGCGCCGCGTCGTACGGGTGGCCTACCGACTGCGCTATTTCGACGGATTCGGTGAATGCGGATATGGCCTGAGGGATATCCCATTGACTTGCTGCAGTCTTGCCTATTTCCCAGAGGATCTGAGCGCAACGGTGTACATCACCTAGATCGCGAAATCCCTGCAACGATTCCCGCAGGTACGATTGTGCGTCGCTGAACTTTCTGAGCTGCCGTGAGGCTTGCCCAAGGCCACCCAGCATGAGCGACTTGCCTTCAAGAGACTCACACTTGCGCGCCGAAATTAGCCCCGCCTTATTGCAGGTGATCCAGTCGACATAGTCGCTCTCCACCGAATGATACGCAGCCAACTCGTTGGCGGTTCGCCAGCTCAGCTCATTCCATCCACGGGTAGTGGCGGCCAGTACACCGGCAATGAGACTATCCTTCTCCAGGCGTACCCAGGAGTGGAGTGATGGGCCACCAGCCTCTAGGACTTGCAGATGCCATTCCAGGAGTCGATGGATGTTGTTTTCTATTTCCTGATGTGACTCTTGGGTGTGTGCTTGCTCCCTAGCGAAGAGTCGCATGAGATCGTGGATTCGATACCGCCCGGGAACCTCGTCGGCGGTAATTAGATGACGATCTGCGAGATCCTCCAAGAGGTCCTCAACCTCATAGTTGTCACTATCAGCCATCAGTGCGATTGATTCCGCACTGAAGGTCAAGCCAAGACTCAGCCCTACAGTGCGAAATATGCGTGAATGTTCTGGGCTTAGCGATTCGTAGGCTGTGGAGAAAACCGAACGAATAGTGATGTCGTCGGCCTTCAGGACTTCAAGTCGCCTTTGCTCATCACGGAGCCGTGACACCATACGGGCCAGAGGCCACGAAGGCCTTCTAATTAGTTGGGCGCCGATAATTCGCAATGCAATTGGTAGGCGCCCGCATAGCTCCAAGAGTTCATGGGATTCCTTTGTTTCCTCCGTGATTCGCGGAACCCCTAGGAGGACCTGAAGGAATTTGATGCACTCGGCCGGCGTCCAAACGTCGACAAGGATGTTCTGTGCGCCCTCGAGAGTCGCGAGTGGGCGTCTACTCGTTATGAGAGCGGCGCTCATTGCTGACGTCGGAATCAGATCGTTTACTTGTGCCGTATCGGCCGCGTCGTCAAGTACAACCAGTATCGCCTTCGTGGCGATCAAGGTTCTGTATGCAGTTACAAGGCTTTCGTAGTCATTGGGAAGTTCCCCGATGGAAGCCCCGAGGTTTCGGAGAAAGCGAGTCAGGACCTCAGTGGCCTCAATGGGCTTAGCGCTCGCTCCAGCGAGGCTGGCATAGAGGACGCCGTCTGGGAATCTGTCGGAAAAAGAATTAGCAGCCCTAGTCGCAATCGATGTCTTACCCACTCCAGCCATTCCGGAGAGAACGCAAATCGCAGGCGCATCGTTGTCAATGTTAATTGAGTCCGATATTTGACGGATTGCGTCCTGTCGGCCAGTAAACTCGGGGATGTCGCGTGGGGTTTGAAGTGGCCTCCTTCGTTGCTTGAGTTCCCCTCCGGTTAGTGATACGTGACCCGCGTGTTCGATCACTACAGCTTTGTCTACAGATGCGTGGTCGGTTATCCGCAGACTGGTGTGCTCGCCACCCTGGTGCATGTAGCCCCCTGCTTGGGCCAATCGATGAGTCAGGCCCAAGCACCTTACCGAGAACGTCGTGCGCTGGTGGGAGGTTTGGGCAACGTGGTACGGAGGTCGGTGGAGCGGGTTTGGCCGGTGGCCTGCCCGGGCTGGGGTCGAGCATGAGTAGGGGGCCGTACGCTGGTTGGCAACTCGGTCAGGCTTTGGGCCTGACCGCAATGTGATCGAGTGGCCCCCTGGTCTTGCTCGACGCGGGTCCCTGACCGGGGAGGTGGCTAAAGCCGTGGAGCCGACCGACCCCAGCCGCAGAGGGTTTCACCGCCCATCAACCCGAGCTGTCAGGCGTGCGGACGGCGGTCGGGCTGGAGCGGGGCGGAGACAGGAGCGCAGGCGCAAGCTCAGCACGTACGACAAGTACGAGACGCACGTCCGTCTCCACCTCGTCCCGGGGATCGGCTCCAAGCGGCTGGAGTCCCTAAGCGTCGCCGACGTCCGGCGTTTCCTCGTCCAGCTGGAGAAGAAGTCCACCGCCGCCACCGCCAAGGAGTCCCACCGCGTCCTGCGGACCGCTCTCACCGCTGCCTGCCGCGAGGAGCTGATCACTTGCAACGTGGCCACCCTCGTCGAGCCGCCTCGGTCGAAGGCGCGGGAGCTGAGCCCCTGGTCCTTGGACGAGACGCTCGACTTCCTCGCCGCCGCCCGCCGGGACTCGCTGTACGCCGCCTTCGTCCTCGCCATCGCCATGGGGCTGCGGCGGGGCGAGCTGATCGGCCTCCGCTGGGCCGACGTGGACCTGGACCGTCGCGTCCTCTACGTCCGCCAGCAGATCCAGCGGCGTCGGGGTGTCCTGTACGACGACGATCCCAAGGGGCGCCGCCGACGTGCCGTGCCGCTGCCCGCCATGTGCATCGCGCCCCTGCGCTGGCACCGGATGCGGCAGAACGATCAGCGGGCCAAGGCGGGGGAGGAGTGGAAGGGGAGTGACTACGTCTTTACGACGCGCACGGGCAGCCCGGTCGAGCCGCGGAACGTGTACCGCTCCTTCACCCGCGTTGCTGCCTCCGCCGGGCTCCGCGTCATCCGGCTCCACGACGCCCGGCACGGCTGCGCGACCCTGCTCACCGCCGCCGGCGTCGCGCCCCGCGTCGTGATGGAGATCCTCGGCCACAGCCAGATCAGCATCACCATGGACGTGTACACGCACGTCGTCCAGGACACGCAGCGAGAGGCCATCAGCAACATGGACCGGCTGCTCAAGAGGCGACCCGGTCGTCCCTGACCGTCGCCGTTGATGTCAGACGTTGATGTCAGAAGGGCCCCACCTACGGAAATCCGGAGGTGGGGCCCTTCTGAACTGGTGCCCCCGGCAGGATTCGAACCTGCGACACCCGCTTTAGGAGAGCGGTGCTCTATCCCCTGAGCTACGAAGGCAGGGATCTGTACAAAAATGTGTCTAAAACGGCGGGATGTAGAGAGCCGGTTTCTTGACATGTTTTGGACAGGCTGGCGATAGACCTGTGAGGGTCTTCTCGCCGCCGTCAGTGTAGCGGGTGGCGTGCTCGGGGTACGGGGTGCGTGGCGGGCTGGGGATCTTGCCCTGGAGGGCGGGGTTGGCCTTTGAGGCCTGGCTTGCGGATCTCGTCAGGAGTGGAGTGCGTTGAGGGCTCGGGTGATCGAGTTGTTCAGCCAGGCGTAGCCGAGGTAGATCAACAGGGCTCCGCGGGCACCGTATGCCGGGACTCGCTCATGGGGGTATGCCTGGTCGAAGCGGGAGTGGATGGACTCACTGTCCTGGCGGAAGCCTTTCAGGCGGCGGCCAGCAGGCGTGTCGGGAGGCACCTGGCGGAGGTGCTCGGTGCGGTTGAAGCGTTGCTTCTTCGTCTTCGGGTCGACTTGCCGGTCCTCGTCGGTCTCGTCGACACGGATTCGGAGCCGGTGCGTCTTGGTGGGGCAGGGGATGGTGACGCGGTGGTAGAAGCGGGTGCTGCTCTTTCCGTCACGGCATTCGAGTTCTTCGACGGGCAGAGGCGTGTAGAGCGTTTCGTTGCCGTTGATGAGGAGGCGTTCGCACACTCTGGCTTCGGCGACGTATAGGTCGTGGGAGCAGGGGCTGTCCTTGTCCTTGTACCGCAGGAGTGAGTGGGGTGTGAGTCCGTCGTGCTGTGGGGTGAACACGACGAGGCCTTCGGCGATGAGGGGTGCGCGGTGCCTGCCGCGCAGGGCGGCGTCGTAGGTGACGGCCTTGGTGCCGCGGGCGCGCTTGAGGACGCGCTTGACCATGGCGACCAGGGCGACGCCTTCCGATTCGCGCTCGGGGTCTTCCTTCACGGATTTGTGGCGGATGGATTCCAGGGCGAGGATCACGCGGCTGTGAGGGGTGGCGGCCAGGCGTACGGCGGTGGAGAGGAACTTGTTGCCGTAGACCTGTTTGCCGCCCCCTTCGATGCAGATGCCGGCATCTTCGTCCACGCGGCGCCGGCGGATCTCGCCGGTCCTCTTGTCGACCGTTTCGTGTTCGGAGTGCCCGGAGGGAGGTCTTGCGACGGTGGCGTCGCCGTGGATGACCTGCTGGCGCTCGGGACGGGCGCGGCTGGTTCTTTTGCTGGTTTCGCAGAGCATGCCGTGGGCCAGGGCCTGCTCAACCCACAGGTCGCTGCTGATGTCGCGGATCTTGTCGTGGGCGGGCTTGAGGTACCGCCGGAAGTAGTGATTCCAGTTGCTGCGGGTGGGGCCGGCCGCCCGCAGCGCGTCCGCGGTCTCGTCGCCCAGATGCGTGCGGATCGCTGAACGGACGCGATTCCACCAGTCCTCGTCCTGGAAGTGGGCGGCAGTCGCGCGTGCGGAGCCGAAGACGGAGATCGAGCACAGGAAGATCAGGTAGACGACGGGGGGATGGTGCGGGGGCCGGCCGACCGGTCGGGGCCCGGGCAGAGTATCGGCCGCGGTATAGAGGTCCGGGTTGTTGATCAGGTAGGCGAAACGGCGGTCGGTGATCAGGTGCGGGGCCTGTGGCCCGTGCGGTTCTCGTGGATCGCTCTTAGCTCCGAACGCGTCGTCGGGGGCGGTTGCATAGGTGTAGGGCGAGGGCGTCTTGGGCCTGCGGTTGGCCTTGGGAGTGCTTTTGGGGCGGGCAGCTTTGCGGGACGTCATCGCGGGCCCCTGTCCGTCTTCCATGCCAGTCCGGCAAGGGCTGCGGCGTTGTCGAGAGACGAAAGTCCGAGCCGCCGGGCGACTTCGGAGATCTGGCCGGTCTGCAATAGCACCTGGCGCGCGAGGTAACGGGTGATGTCGCGAGGTTCGACTTTGCGGGCTGCGGTGGCGAGGCCCGACAGGCGCGCGATGTCGTTGAAGCCCGCGCCGACGCTGGCCTGAGCTGCATATCGGGTGGAGGAGTCGCCGGTGACGAGGTGGTGCTGGCCTGGCCGGTACTCGGCCAGGTAGTCGACGCGCAGGCGAAGGACGCGGACTGCCCACGGGGCGAGCGGGCAGGTCCTGGAGCTGGTGTGTGTGCTGCCTTCGGTGGTCACGGTTGCTTGTGCGAGGTTCAGGTCGTCGGGGGTGGCCTGAGAGGTCTCGGCGCTGCCGAGGCCTGACAGCAGCAGGGCGAGCAGGGCGGAATGCCGGGTCGCGGGCATGCCGCGTTCGGAATGGAACTGGAGATTCTCGATTTCCGCGTCGCTCAGTTCGGCGCCGGTGCTGCGAGGCGGCCGTGGGATGGAAGGGGAGTCAAGCAGCGGTGCGGCCTGGGTCATGCCGAGGGCCCGGGCGTGCGTGAAGAGGGAGGCGAGGGCGGAACGGCGCTGGCGGCGGGTGCTCTTCTTCGGGACAAGGGTGATGTTGTTGCGTCGGTCGCGGCCGGGAGCGCCGATGAAGCTTTCGGCCAACTGTCCGGTGACATCATCCATTCGGTGGATGTCGTGGGCGTCGGCGAAGGCATGAAAACGTTCGCTGATCTGGATGTAGAGGTCGACGGTCTCGATGGCCATGTCGCCGTTGGCTGCCTGCTGAAGCCACTGGTGACTGACTTCCAGCAGGGCTCGGTGGATGGTGGTCCTAGCCATGCCGGATCACCCCGTGAACGGGGCCGGAGCGGGGGTGAACGTGGGCGAGCACACGCCGTGTCGCGCTACGGTGGGCTTTCCTCGCCTTGTGTGAGGGCATGCCGAAGCCCCCTTCCTGCACGGCGCTGCCGAGCGGGTAGTCGGGTGGAGGGTGAGTCCGGCAGCGCCGCACCGGCCAAGGAAGCTGGCGCTGCCGGACTGTTTTGTGTCCCGGGGCCTAAGTAACGCGATGGCCCCGGAGTTTTGCGGTGAGGGCCGTGATGGCCGTCAGATGGGCGTGCAGCTCGAGGACTTCCGTCGAGGTCAGGCGGGTCAGGTCAGCCAGCAGGACCGGTGGCAGCAAGAGCGACAGCAGGTCCTGGTCGGCGCCCGTGCCTTGAGGCTCCCGGTCGGTGCTTGTCCATTCGTCACGAGGGCGGGGGATGTCTGAGGCGGGCCGCTCTGGGCCTTCAGCCCGGCCTGCGTGTCCCTCTTGGTCGCTGTCGCCGGGAGTGGTCTCCGGGGTTTCGGGCGCACTGTTCTTCGGGGTTGGCTCTTCCTCTACGCCGTTGCGCGGCGTGGCGTCGTGCGGAGTGTCGGTGCCACGGGGACCGGGCTGGGTGGCCGTGTGGGAGGAAACCTCGAACCAGTTCAGTTCGCCTGACTCCTCAACGGTGACCAGACCGACGGCGACCATCAGATCGAGCAGGATGTGGGCCTGCTTGATGCGCTCCTTCTCGGCGCCGGCGGCTGTCATGAGCTTGGCCACCAGGCCTTCGCGTGAAACTGGGCCGTACCGGCAGCGGTCCTTGACCACCCGCGCGAACCACTGCCCCTTCCACTTGTCCCGCAGCGCCGTGAGTCCTTCGCTCTCGCTGCGCTTGAAAGCCCGGGCGACGTGCCGCCCCTTTTCGGTCGGCAGGTAGGTGGCCCGCCGGTGTCCCTTGACCAGCAGTCCGCAGTTCATGGCGAATACCGGGACCAGACCACAGTTCTTGGCGATGACCCCTGTTGCAGCCGACAGTTCCTCCGCACCCACCGGGTCGACTGCCGAGCAAGCCGCCACGAGGACCAGGAGGTACTGATCCGCACGCATTTTCGGAGCCGGCATGAGCCGCTCACCATGGCCCAGCCGGGCACGGCCAATGGCCGACTGGGCTCCCGCCTGTCGAGTCGACACTCAGACACCACACCTTTCAAACAGACAGGAGGCACAAGCCCCAACGATTGCTACTCTGATAGCAACTCATGATGGTCCGGGGTGCGCAAGCTGGCGTCTCGTCCGTCACACTGGTCGCATGCCCGGAGGAACGAGACGTGGAAAGAAGCCGCGCGATTACGTCGTGGCCGGTGAATGGCCGTACGCGGTGATGGACAACGTCCGGCAGGCTCAGGTCGGGCAGGCTCTCGCCCGGGCGCTGTCGGAGGCTATGGGGCGGCGCGGTCTGTCGGCCAACGCCCTGGCAACGGCCTCTGACGTGAACCGGCAGGTCATCTCCAACATCCTCGCCGGAACCGTGTGGCCCGACATGTTTACGCTCGCGAGCCTTGAGGAGGCTCTCGATGAGATGCTCTGGCCGCGGCACACTGAGTGGCCGACGGACGGTGATGGTGCCCGTCACCAGCCCATTTCCTCGCATCGCCGCGGCGACGAGGGCTAGATACTGGACGAGGCATTCGGACTGGAATAGTCCGATGATCTTTTTGTCGCATGGGGTTCGACCTCCCGATCGGGCGAAAAGCAGGCCGAAGAGCCCCTTGCCCCGAAAAGGCCCGGTAGCGTGGAGGTGCGGCCGAGAGTCGTGAGACCGCCCCCGCGCGTTTAGCGTCGGCGTGCGAAACCCTGCTGGCACGCGGGGGCGGTCGCCTGATGGGCGCTTCTAAACAGCCCCCTCTGTCGGGACCGGGATGAAGTAGCAGCGCTGCGGGTTGTCGTCCTGGTACTTCTTCACCAGGAACCCCTTCTTGACCAGGGCATCCAATACGGCGCGGGCACGATTGTGGGCCTTCTGGTCGGCTACGGCTTCCTGGCCCTCCAGCTGAGCCACCAGCAGCTTGGGGGTCCACTGTTGGCTGGGCGCGTCGTTGATGATCTGCAGGACCTGGATGCCACGCGGGCCGAGCTGCGCAGCCGGCACATCAACTGTGGCGGCGTGAGCACTTTCCTGGACCGGCGGGGTGCCTGCCGTCTCCTTCTCTGTGGGACTGGCCGACGCATCGGCACCGCTGGCGGTGTCCTCCCGACCGGAATCGGCGGCATCTGCGCTTCGGGCTGTTCCCTGGCGCTGTCCGCTACGGAGGGCGACCCCCGCCCGTGCTGCCGAGAGGAGGATCTCCCGTACGCGCTCAGCCTCTTCGCGAGTGCCCACCGTCTCTTGCCTCTGGGAACGCACGACCCCAATCTCGGAATTCAGAACGGCAACTCCCGACACCAGACGGGCAAGCTGGACGTCGCATTCGGCTTCCTTGGAATGACACTGATGGATCAGAACGTCCATGTCCGCCACTACCCAGTTGGGGTCGGCCGCGGCGGCACCGTCGGTGGGATGCATGGCGATCACCCTAGGGCCTAGTCGGCTCGGGAGCGCCCGATCTGACCCCAGCCGGGCTCATATGTCAGGAGCGCAAGGCGTGTTAGGCCTCAGCTCCTCAAGTCCTTGAACACAGGCGGCCTGTGGTCTCCTGCCCCTCGCGCAACGGCTCTTAAGAGTTGTTGTGAGACCAGCCAGGCGCGCACCAAACGCGATCTCAGCCCGGGCTCTGAGCGCCACTGCGGAGAGGACGGATGCCCTCAGTTTCCTTAGGGAGGAGGCGAGCTAGCACCCAGACTCGGCAGCCGAGCCGACGACTTCGGCCGCGATGCCGCGGTAGCCGGAACTCACGCACCAGACAGCGGCAACAGCTCGTGACCGTCGTGCGCGAAGGGGCATGATTCGCAGGCTGAGAAACCTCATTCCGGCCGACTGGCAGGCCGTCGCCAGCCTCACAAATCTTCCGTTCACCCATACGAGCGGCACGAGGGAACGCAGGTGACAGAGCAAGCGCACGCGCCCTGAACGCACCAGGCGTACACCGCTCCTGCGGTCGAAGCCCTCACCACAGCCGACAGCCATCGGGACCCCCAGCACCGCAGGATCTGGCCCGCCTCCGGCGACGCCCACCACCCCACACCCGGTGGCGCCCTCTGGAAGACGCGGGGCGCGGCAATGCTCCGGTTCTGCCGGCGGAACTGCCCGCCATCGTCGAGGGATACTGGGACGGCTGGCTTCCCGACGGGCCTCTCACCACCGACTGGGACTGAACCGACCGCCCGCGCTGCCGCTCATCCTTCTCGCCGCGACGACCCGGCACGGCGCCCCGGTCACCATTTCGGGGGACCGCCACCCTTCCCGCTTGGGAGCGTGCACCGGCGGGGCTACCGTCAGGACCGTGGCACACCAAGATTCCGGATCCGGCTCGACAGCAGCTGCGGACATCGCCTTCCTCAAGGAGGAATGGAGCCGCCGGCGCACCAGGGCCTGCGAAGAACTGGACTATTACGACACGCTCCTGCAATCGGTCCAGGACATCGAAGACGTCAAAACTCTGTGGGAACAGCTCGCCACCGGCCCCGTCCTCCACCCCCTCTTCCTGCCCGCACGGCACGAACCCCCTGCAGCCGCCCCCGGCCCCGCACCTGGCGAGCCGACGGCCGAACAGGTTCTCGCACTGATGCGGCAGGCCCCCCCGCCTGTGGCGCGCCAAGGACATCGCCTCCGCCCTCTCTCACCCTTCCCCGGCCACCGTGCGGCACCTTTGCCGGTCGCTGGTGCACGAGGGTGTCCTCGAAGAAGTTCGCCGCGAGGGGCGCCACCTCCTCTTCAGGATTCCCGCCCCAGCCGGTTCCGTTCCTTCTCCCTGAACCAGCCGTGGCTGTGCTTCTGGGAGGTCCGACGTTCCCAGGTGTAGATCATCTTCAACGGTTCGGCGGCGACGTCGACGAGTGCGGTGGGTCGATGGGGCTCCCGCGGCCACGAAGCCGCCCAGAATGCCAGCGGGCGCAAGCGGCACCTGGTCGTGGGCACCAAGGACCTGGCGTCGTTCGACGTGGGCACCCGGGCAGATGCCACCGACCGCGGCCAGGAAGTTCTGTCCCGCTGCGGCTGATGAACCCCGGGATCACCATCGTCCGGGCCGAGTCCGCCTGCCCCGGGCAGCTCGTAACCTGGGCCAGGACCCACCTGAACCGCGATCAAGACCATCAGCCGTCTGGCTTCGTCGTCCCGCCCCGGCACTGGGTCGTTGAACGCTCACACGCCTGGGATGTGCGCGCCCGCCGACATGCCCGCGACTGCACACGCGTCGTCCAGCGCTCGGAATCACTCACCATCTCTTGCGAAACCTTTCGGGGACTGACCTGGCGACGGTCGCGGTCACCGCCGCTCGGAAGCCACTCGGATCTCCGGGGCAAGTCTTCTCATCACCGGCAAAAGGCCGTCAGGCGACCGCTGGTATCGCCGCCGGGGCCCCGAGCCCTCGTTCGGGCCTTGCGTGAGCACGTGCCCGGCCGAGCCGTTTCCCGTGCGGCACCCCCGACGTCCACCTCACCGACGCGGGCCGCGCCGCGATCCACCGCCTCAAGAAGCTGCGTTTGGACCGCGCCGCCTGCCTCCACTACATCATGGACGCCTTCCACCGGTGGCTGTTCGACACCGCCGGCGACCGGAAGCCCATCAGCCCGGTGCTGTTTCTCGCCACGCCCGCCGCCTACTTCGCCGGGTCCGAGACCACCGGCACCGAGCGCTCGCCCACCTGGCACAGCACAAACTGATCGAAGAGATCGACACCGAGCCGCCTACCGTCGCCATCACACCCCAGGGCGTCAGCTCTGCCCTGACCGGAGGAAGCGCGCAGGACCACGTGAACCAGCCCCGCCCCGGCGTCACCTACAACAACTTCATGCCGAACGCCAAGGGCCTCATCATCGGCGAGCAGCAGCACTTCCAGGGCCGCAGGGTCTGGAACGACGAACGCGAAGCCCGCCTGGGCCTCTTCCGCTGGCTCCACCGCTACAACAGCCCGACGCCACTCCCGCCTCGGACACCGCAGTCCGATCGCCTACGAGCGAGCACCCCAAACAACATCAACTACGCTGGCCGAAGCCGCATAACCCGTGTTCAGGATCAGGGGTCAGGGCCCGACCGCACCTGCCCCGAACCCCCACTGAATACCTCGCCTCGAATCTCACATCAGTCGGCCCACTCATGGCGGGGGCGACGGGTGCGCCACCAGCGGGCGTCGGCGGGCACGGCAGGGTCTTCCTTCGTGAGTTCACGGAAGAGCGCGTCGACCTCAGCGGTGGCTGCGGCGAGAACCACACGTTCCGCCTCCGGGGACACGGCGAGCTCGTGCTCGAGTTCGTCCCGCGCCCTCATGTCCTCTGAGTACAGCTCCAGCAAGTAGCGTCCGGCCGGCGGCCAGCCGGACGCCATGCGTCGAACCAGCCGCTCCCAGATAGTCAGCGAGACCACGGCGGGACCGTCGATGTCGAGCGTCGCCGCAAGTGGGGTCGGAATCGGCGCTTCGCGGAGAACCTCCGCGAGCGGCGTTACCGCAGCGTAGGGGAAGGCCAGAGACGGGGCCTCGACGGCGTCGACCGTGTACACCGGCGGCTCATCCTCGGAGGCGAGCAGCCGGATCCGGACCGCAGCGACCCCGGGCTCCGACAGCCAGTATGTCGACGGATCGACACGGTCATCCGGGTACAGTACCCCCGCCCCGGTCCGCTCGGCGAGCGCCGCGGCCAACCTGGGCTCGCCTGACGAGCAGTTGGCGCCCTCCTCGTCCCGCACGTACACGTCGAGGCTCATCGCAACATCCCCGCGCAGGTAGTGGTACGTGCACAAGGCATCAGCCTTCCAGTCACGGGCGTCCTGGTCGCCGCCCTCATGGCACACATCCACCCGCCCGCCCGGCACCTCGACCGCGTCGGCAAACGCCGCAGAGAGGACGGCTGGATCAAGACGTCGGCTGATTAAGAGGTTCGCGATCACTCCGTGTACGTTCCTTCCCAGATCTTCCTGGCCTTCTCGACTGCTGCGGGGCTGCTCTTGAACTTCGGGTTCATCTCCAGCTGCTTCAAGGACTTCGGGTCGCCCTTCGCGATCAGCTGCAGCGCCGAGTACTCGACGCGATCCAGGTTGACGAAGCCAGGCCCGTCCTTCGGGAAGACCGTACCGTTCGGTTTCACCTCGTACGTACGACCGTTGACGCTGTACGTGTTGCCGTCCGGGAGTAGTTCGGCCTTGCCTTCGGCAATGGCCTTGATGTTGGGGGCGACGGTCTTCTCCTGACCACGGAGGATCACGGTATTCTTCTCCTTGATCTCACCACTCTTCGCGCCGCTGACGGTGTGTCGCGCGCTCGGCCGCTTGAGGATCTTGCCCGCAGCAGGGCCTCTGACATCGTCGCCCACCTGCCACTCGCAGTCGTTGTTGTGAACGAGTGCGGAGGCCGTGCCGATCCCCACATAGAAGCTGTGCAGGCCGTCAACGGTCAGGTCGTGGGTAGTCTGGCGCTGGGTGTACCGGCTCACCGCCGCAACCTGGAGGGTCGAACCGGAGGGCAGGCGGAGCAGGTCGCCGGCCTCGATCTCACCGGCGTCGGTCCAGCGGCGCTTGTTGACCAGCCAGAACGGATGCGTGTCCGTGGCGGTGACCGTGCCAGCAGGCGTTGTCAGGCGGGTGAAGTCCTTGTCGCCGTGCGTGGTGAACGTACGGGTGACTGTGCGCAGCGTCGTCAGACCGGTGACCGGGTCGGTCGCGAGGACCTCGTCGCCGAGACGGACGGACTCGATCGAGAAGGACAGACTGCCAGCGGCGAGGACCCGGGTCCCGGAAGGAAAGCTGTGCGGCGTGGCACAGCTCGCGGCGTCCCGTTCCGACTTCGCCTGGCTGGCGAGCTTCTCCGCTTCGACCTTGGCGAGGGCGCTGGCGTCGATGAAGGTGTTGGCCCGTACGGGGTAGCTGAGGGTGACCTTGCAGCTACAAGCCTGGGCTCTGGCATTGGCCTGCGCCTTGTTGCGGGCTGAGACCGAGGCGTAGAGCGGTCCGGCTCCGGGGTTGGAGCACTTCAGCGTGCCTGAGACTTTGTTGCCCTGGACGGGGAAGGTGCGCTGTGGGCTGGTGCACTGGCCGGCGGGTTTGCCGTCGATGGAGAAGGTGGCGCTCATCACGGCGGTGACCTCGCCTTTGGTGACGCGTTCCTTCCGTGCGATGGAGCTGACTTCGCCGCTGAAGTTCTGGGTGGCAGTGCAGCCCGACGAGTTGCAGTCCATCTCGCCGGAGCCGTCCATGGTGAAGTTGATGCCGTGGTCGGTCGCGTCCTTGAGCTGGGCGGCGTACTTGACCAGGGTGTCGAACATCTTGTCGGCGGCGTCGGCGAGGATGGGAGTCAGGTCCATTCCCTCGCCGTCGCCGGACTCCAGCGGCCCGGTGGTCACCTTCGGGGGTGCTGTCAGCTCCTCTCCGTTCTCCAGCTGATCCTTCATGTCGGAGAGGCCTTCGCGAAGGTCATAGGCCTCCAGCCTCAACACCCGGTGCGGCTTCTTCTTCGTCACCAGCAAGCGTCCGGCCGAAGTATCGATGCCGAGCGCAGGCGTTCCGTTGACGCTCAACGGCTGCTGGTCAGCCGCTGTCTTCGACTCGCTCGACGTCGGCGGTGACTTCTCCAAGTCAGTCAGGGCCTTGGCCAGTACGGCCGCCAGCTTCGGCGGGGCGATGGTGCGGGCCAGCGCCTCGTCCATGAGACCGGAGCCGTCGTTCAGCCCCACCATCCACTCACTGGGCGAAGCCTTCTCGCCCGCCGCAACGTCTTCCCTGGGGGAGGGGTCGACATGCCACCGCATGAACGTCTTGCCGCCGATGCGCAGCACGTCCTCGGCGTTGTCGTCCTTGCCGGTGCTGTTCCGGCCAGAGGAGGTGGTGCCGAACTGACTGCCGCTGGCGGTGACGGTGATCTCGTTCTCGGTGATGCCGAGAAACGAGGTGTCCTTGTAGCGCAGGCCAGGGGCGTTGGCCAGGTCGTCAACAGCCTCCTTGAACGGCTTGAGGTTCCGTTGGGCCGCCTGCACCTCATCAGAGTCGGAAGACGAGAAGGTCAGAGACAAGAGTCCGGCCACCAGCGCCACGATGACCAGACCGACAAGGCCGGCCAATGATACTCGTTGACGTCCAGTCAGAGCCTGGATCCGTGCCACCCACGGTCTGCTGGACGGTCGGCTGCCGGGCATCGGAGGCTGAGTGGGGGGCCCGGGCGTGGCAGGGGCATGTGGTGCCGACGGAGCGGCGGTCCGTGATGGCGCCGGACGTGGGGGGCTGGGCGGTGTGGTGGTATTGGTGGGCGGTTTCGGCACCGAGGGGGCCGGCTTGCCCAGTGGCGGTGGTGTGGGGCGGGGTGTCTGTTGCCATGTGGCCGGTTGTGTGTCGTCGGCTCGTTGTTCTGCAGGCCTGGTCCAGTAGTGGTTGGGCTCCACGGCGAATCCTGTTCTTTTGGGGTGTTCGTGGCATGGGAGCCTGGTGACGGCCGGAGACGCAGGTGTCGCCTTGCAGGGAATGGGCAGCCGCCGGTCTCAGGCGACACTTGCGCAGATGGTGTCCTGGCCGTCGTGGACTCTCCAGGTGTAGTCCAGGCCGCAGTCGCCCTCGGTGCCCTCCCCCACCACGGTGATCTGCATGATGAAGCCGTACTCCACCGGCACCTTGCTCGCGTCGCAGTCCCAGACCGTCATCAGGCCCGCGCCTCCCGGCTTGCCCTCCGACTCTTTGGCGAGGAAGCAGGTTCCCTCCTGGAACTGCCTCTCCAGGCACAGAGTGGTGGTCGTGGCGTCGTCGTTCACATGGGACCAGGCGGAACTGTCCGCTCCGTCCTCGCACGCGTCGGAGTCGTCGGTCACGTCGGTCACGCTGACGTAGGCGGTCGTCCAGTCGCACGGCACGGTGTCCGGTTCGTCCTCGCTCCATTCGCCGTATCCGTCGTCGTGGACGTTGAGGCAGTCTCCGGGGCTTACGTCCGCGAACGCCTCGTCGAGGGGGTCGGGCTCCTCGGGCGTGGGCGTTTCGTAGGAGTCGTCCTCCGAACCGTCGTTGCCGCCGGTGCTGGTGCCACCGTCGGAGGACTCGTAGCTGGGCTCGGGTGGGGTGTATGTGTCCTCGGAGATGGTGGGCTGAGACGAAGCATTTTCAGCGGAGTCGGAATCGTTCTGCGCAACCCCGACAATGACGAGGAGCAAAAGCAGGCCGGCGGCGGCAAGAGCGCCTGCGGTCTCTTTGAGGGACGACCAGTTGATACGGACTGGGGACGCCGCCGGTGTGGGTGCGGTACCCGGAGCGCTGCTGGTCGAGGAGGTGCTGTTGGGACGGGGCCTGTTCCGGCCAACGGTGGCTGCGGCAGGGGTGGTGGAAGCCACGTGGCTGGTCGCGGTGAGTTGCTCGGCCCATGTGCTCGGGGTGGGTCTGTGAGCCGGATCGGGGTCAAGGCTTGTGCGGGCCAGGTCGGCGAGTTGCGGGCTGATGGCAGCCAGTGCGGCGGGGTCGGTGGTGGTCTGGTCGCGGGCGAAGAGCCGGATGGCGAGCAGGGCAAACTTGTAGCTGTCGCTGGCGATGGTGGCCTTGTCCTCACCAGCGGGGACTTGCCAGTCGGGTGTTTCGGCCTGTGGGAGGGCGGTGGCGCCGTGCAGGCGCATTGCGTCGCAGTCGATGAGGAAGCACTGAGGTGCCGGATCGGTGGTGAACAGCAGGTTCTTGGGTGAGAGATCACCGACGGCAATACCGATGCGGTGAAGCCGGCTGAGGGTGACTGCGAGGTCGGCCAGGAGCAGGACCCGGTCGCGGTCGCTGATGCTGAGGCCGATGCCGGCGATGTAGCTGTCGGTGTTGAGCAGGTACTCCAGGTTGGCCAGTCGCCGGGAAGCCGGGGATGTGCTGGTGAGGCTCTTGAGAGTGAACTGGAAGCGGTCGGGCACCAGGCGCATGAGCAGCCCGCAGGTCTGGCCGTTGCGCTGGACCACCGCGGCAGGCCAGGCCGTGCTGTCGCACAGCCACCGGCCCTCCGTGGCGCCCAGCGTGCGGGGCAGGTCCACCTGTGCCGCCAGCGCCGCGGCGTCCAGCTCGGCCAGGATCGTGGGGGAGTACTCCTTGTAGGCCACTTCCCAGCCGCCGCCGGCACTCTTGTTGATCTTCTTGTTGGTGACCTCGTGCACCGTGCCCTGCCCGCCTTGGCCGAGCCTGCGCCCCAGGGCGAGCGTGCTGTATTCGACGGCGGGTGTGGAGTCGGGTGTCGCGTTCACGTCGGTACGTCTCCGGGGTGTGGCCAGATCGCCAGCAACGTGCGGTCGTCGTCGAAGGTTTCCCTGGAGAAGTCGAGGAGGTGTGCCAGCCATGCCGGGGATGTCGGTGCGGTCAGGTGGTGGGCGAAGAGGGTGCCGACCAGGCCGTCGCCGTCGCCGAGCGGATCCGCGAAGCCGTCGGTGCCTACCAGCAGGACCTGGCCGGGCTCCAGCCGCACCCTGGTGGCCTCCAGCACATCGGGGACGTGAGGAAGCGGAATGACCTCGTTCGAAACCAGCAAGGTGTCGGAGCCGGTCTTGGAACTGAACAGCGGCCGGAATCGCTTCAGAGGCTGCTCCAGTACCCAGGCCGTCGAATCCGCGATCCGGACGAGTTCGGCCGTGGGGCCTTCCGGGCCGGGGCGTACGACGCCGGCCACCAGCGTCGTGGCGTAAAGGCCTGCCACCTCGCCCGGCTCTGGTTCTCTGCCCTCCAGGCGCCACAGAGCCAGCTCGCGAAGCCGTTCGGCGGCGTACCGTGTCACGTCCTGGAAGTCGAGCGTTTCCCCACCCGACGACAAGAGGTGCAGCATGCGTTCCATCGCGGCCTTGCATGCCTCCACGGCCCCGAGTTCCGCATTCGCGGCACTGGACACCCCGTCTGCGACAGCGAACGCGATGCTCCCGGTGGCCTCGTGGACTGCGGCACGCGCCGAGTCCTGGCGGGGCTGGCGGTAGTAGCGGTGCTTGGAGCCGCGCACCGATGCGAAGCGCAGGCAGAGAGCCGGCGTCGACCAGCCGTCGCACTCGGTATCAGGGAAGTCGTAGGCGTACTGACCCGGCGGCCGGGCCTCGAACGCAGGGCCCGGCGTCCCCACGGTGACCTGCTGCCACGGCACGGCCCGGACGGCGGAGGACGGGATGGGCGGAGCGGGCGCCGCCGGCTGGTGACCGTGCACGGGTGCGTCCATCATCCGACCTCGTCGATCGCCATGCTGAACTGGTCCGGGCGGTTCACCACGAGCTCCGGAACGCCCGAACCCAGCGCGTGGCCGGAGGCGACAAGGCTCGCGGTGAGAGCGTGGAAGAACTCGGCGACCGCCTGACCGATGTCGGTTCCGGGCTTGGCCACGAACGCGAACTCCGGCCGGGTGGCCACTTCCACCATTGTGGAAGCCCGGGCGTCACCGATGCCGCAGGCCACGATGTTCGGGGCGGTCGGCGTCGCAGCCCGGTCGGTGAGCCGGCCGTGCGGCTGCTGCCAGGCCCCCTTGTCCGTCGGCTGCCCGTCGCTGAGGAAGAACACCACCGGCCGGTGCACCTTGTAGCCCTCACTGCGCAGCCACCGGACGTCCGCCGGGATCCTGGTCAGCAGGTCCTCGAAGGCCGCCTCGTAGCTGGTCAGGCCCCGGATCTCGATCTTGGGCAGACTGGTCTCGTGGCGCATGTCGGCCACCGCCAGGCGTACCTGCACGTCGTCGGAGAATCCCAGTACCGCCAGCCGCAGTTTGGCCGCGACCATGGGCTCGGCCCGCAGCCCCTCGCACAGCGAGTTCAGGCCGCTGGAAAGATCTCCCTCGTACGGGGCCATCGACCCCGATTCGTCGGCCATCACATAGGCCGGCAGCAGTACACCCTTGGTTTCCGCCATGTGCACGTTCCTCGCTTCCGTTCCGCACGTCGCATCGCGATGGCCTGATTCCGGCCAACCAGCTGCTGACGGCTGGGACTTGCCTCATTTGCGCGCCGACCGCAGGTGCCGCAGCGATACCCTTCCCAGGAAAAGGCGATCTTGCGGACACCCAGGTGCCGGGGCCGTCCGGCGCGAACAGGCCGAGCAGAACGGGGACGCAAGACCCACTTGTGGCCTTCCGTCCCCGACCCGAACTGCCGGGGGATGCCGTGCCGAACTCCGCTGCACACAGGTGACGTCACCTCCGGCCCTGCGCGGACTCGCCAACCATGACCGCAGGTGTTTCTGCGCGGATGAAATTTTGATGATGTGCGAGGTGGCATGAGGGGCAGCCAGGGGACCCCGACTGACGGCGGGGCACCGGAACGGCTTCGAATCGACGTACTCGGCCCGCTCTGCGTACGCCGCGGTACAACAGCACTGGACGTCGGCCCCGTGCGAAGGCAGGCCGTGCTGGTGGCTCTGGTTCTGGGCCGGAGCGGGCCGGTCAGCTACGAGCAACTGCTCGACGATGTATGGGGCACACATCCGCCGGAAACCGGCCACCGCGTACTTCCCAGCTACGTCTTCGCGTTGCGCAAAGCGCTCGACCCGCAAGGAACCAGGCCGGGAACTTCGGTGATCCGGGGCGGCAGCGGCGGATACCGCTTCGTCCTCGACGACCTCGAAGGTGACACCGCCGAACTGGAGGCGCATGCCCAGGCGGCGCGCCGGGCGAAAGAGGCGGGCGACCTGGCCACAGCCACCGACAGGTTCACAGCTGCGCTCGCCCTGTTCCGGGGAGAGCCTCTGGCCGGGCTGCCCGGCCCGTTCGCCCGGGGCGAGCGGCAGCGGCTGACGGAACGCCGCGTCGCGCTCCAGGTGGGAAGACTGGAGTGCCTGGTCGGGCTCGGACGCGCCGGCGAAACCCTCGACGCGCTGGCCGTGCTCACGGGCGCCGACCCACTCAACGAACCACTGCTGGCCTTGCGGATGCGAGCCCTGTACGCGGCCGATCGGCAAGGCGATGCGCTGAGGGCCTTCGCCGACATGCGCGTACGCCTCGCCGACGAACTGGGCGTCGATCCCGGCCCGCAACTCCAGCGCGTTCATCAGGCGGTTCTGCGGCGTGAGGAGACTTTCCTCCTCGGTACAGCGCCGATCCGCCCCGGCCGTGTCCGGCGGCCGGTGAACGAACTGCCCGGCGCCGTCGGGCGCATCGACGGACGCGCACGCGAACTGGACCTGCTGACCGCACCGGCACCAAGCGACACGGTGTCTCTCACGACCGTCGACGGCACCGCGGGCGTCGGCAAAACCACGCTCGCCCTCCACGCCGCCCACCAACTGCGCGCCGACTTCCCGGACGGTTGCCTCTACGCTGATCTGCGGGCACACAGCGAAGACCAGCAGAGCCTGACACCACAACGAGTCCTGCGCAGACTGCTCCGGTCCCTGGGCGAACCCAACACCGAAACGCTGAGCGACCTCGACGAGCTCACAGCGGCGTGGCGCACCGCCACAAGTTCACTAAGGCTCCTGCTGGTCCTGGACGACGTCGCGAACGCACGGCAGGCCGCCCCGCTGCTTCCGGCCGGGCCGGGTTGCCGTGTACTGATCACCAGCCGCCGCCGCCTGGTCGAACTCGACGCAGACATCAGGATCACCCTGGAACCGCTGGAGGTCGGCGGTTCGGTATCACTGCTGCGACACCTGGTGGGCGAGGAACGCGCGGACAAAGAGCCAGAGGCAATGGGCGAACTGGCCCGGCTCTGCGACGGCCTGCCACTGGCACTGCGGATCATCGGGGCACGGCTGCAGACCCGGCCCACGTGGACACCCGCGTTCCTGGTGCAACGGTTGGCCGGGGACGAAGGCCGGCTCGCCGAACTCAGCGCCGGGGAACGCAGCGTCGAAGCAGCCTTCAGCCTCTCCTACGACCAGCTCCCTCAACGGCTGCAACGCGCATTCCGGGTCCTGGGACTCGTTCCGACGGCCGAGTTCGACAAACTGGCCTCTGCGGCCATGCTGGGCTGCCCACCCTTCGAAGCGGAGAACGTACTGGAGGACCTCGTCGACGTCAGCCTCCTTCAACAGCCCGGGCCAGGCCGCTACCGCTTCCACGACCTGGTCCGGGCACACGCACGTCGCCTCGCCCGGGCCACGCCCGAGGAACATTCCCCGGCACGCACCGCACTGCTCCGCCTCTACCTGGACGCCGGCCGCCTCGCCAGCGACTGGGGACCCAGCGGATTCCCCACGGGTCCGCAGCCCGCCAGCACCCTGTTCGCGGACTGGCAACACGCCGAGCGATGGCTGGACGCGGCAGGCACCGAGCTGCCCGACGTCGTCGCGCACGCCGCCGCGCTGGGCGAGGCCGACCACGCCTGCTGGATCGCCGAGGCACTCACCGACTACTTCCTGCGCCGAGGCCAGTACCACGAGTGCCGGACCACCCTTGAGACGGCACTTCTCTGCGCCGATGAAGCGACCGACCGGCGGATGGTTCCCGCTCTGCGAAGCGGAATCGGAATGATCGACTTCTACCAGGGCCGGCCAGCGGAAGGTCACACATGGTTCACCACGGCCCTGGAGCTCAGCCGTCAGCACGGCGACAAACGTGAAGAGGCCCGCGCCCTGACCGGATTGGGAGCCGTCGCCTTCAACTTGGGACGGGGAGAAGAAGCTCTTCCTCAATTGACCGAGGCCTTGAACCTGTCCGAGAAGGCAGGCGACAGCTGGCTCACCAGCATGATTCTCAGCCTGCTCGGCACGGTCCATCAGTACCACGGACGTATCGAAGCCGCCCTGGACTGCTTCGGCTTGGTCTACACCCACGCCGAGACCAGCGGCAGACCCAACCTGCTGAGCCAGGCCCTGCTCTGCATCGGGGACGTACACCTCAGCCAAGACCGCCACCGCGAGGCGTACGGAATGTTCCGCCGCGCACTTGATCTGGTCGAACAGAGCGCGCCCACCTTCCAGCAGGCATTCCTGCTGACCCGGCTCGGCACCGCCCAGGAAACCAATGACCTCGACACAGCCCTGTCCCTCCACCACGAAGCCCTGGCTCTTCACGAACAACTCGATCCCCTGAAAGAACCGCATTACAACCGGCTGGAGATGGACATCCGCTGCCGACTCGGCCAGACATACGCCACCGCAGGCCGCCTCCGCGAAGGACGTGAACAGTTCCTGGCCGCGCTCGCCATCCCCGGAGCCGAATCACATCCCTTCGAGTACGCACGGGCAAAAGCTGGCCTGGCAACCTGCCAAACCACCTGACCCCGACGACCTGACGAAGAGGCGGAATAGGATGATTTGCGCACCGTCGTGAGACGGGTGGGTAGAAGGCAGGATGGCTCGCCCTGCTCGTCTGGTGGGCGCGGTATGTGGACCGGACCGCGCCGGCCGTCCGGGCGGCGCGCGGGGTCAGGTGGCGGCGGACGGCGGAGTGAGGGAGGTGAACAGGGCCTGACAAGTGTTCATCAGCCCCACGAAACGGTCGGTGGGTAGTGCCGCGAGCTCGTCGTCCGGCATCGCCATGAGCGCGTCGAAGGCGGCCGCCCCGTACGCTCGTGCCCTGGTTCGGGTGGGTCCCCGGTGCGGTGATCAGCTCGTTTTCACGGCGCTGACGGCCCACATGCGCGGTGGTGGTGTCGGTCTTGGGCCCCCGAGTCGTCGATGAAGATTACCCCGCCCTGGTGAGGAGCGGTCGCCTCCTGCGTGCGCAGCAGCTCAAGGTGCCGGTAATTGACCCGGTCGGCGTCCCAGGCGGCTGGCTGAACTGATCAGGGCCTTTCCTGATTGCTATCTGGTCCCGCCAGTGACGATCCAGCGGCCCGAGCGCGCCCGTGCCCATAGAGTCACCATCCGCACACTGATCATCAAGGTCATCGCCCACCACAGGTCAACCAGCCCACCGCCGCACACGAGGACGGCGAGGGCGGCCGAGATGAAAACCACGAGAGTCACGAGCATCGCCCACGCCAGATACGGTCCATCGCCGGCCCCCATGAGCACACCGTCCAGGACAAAGACGACGCCCGAGAGCGGCTGGCAGCAGGCGATCAACAACAGCGCTGGAACCAGAGTCCGCCGTACCTCGGGATCCGACGTGAACAGCGGTACGAGCAGTGGCCCGACCACGATGAGCAGCAGTCCCAGAACCACCCCGGACCAGACGCCCCAGCGCACCATGGACCGGCATGCCTCGCGGGCCGCGCTCCGGTCGCCCGAGCCCAGATGGCGCCCGATGATCGCCTGTCCTGCGATCGCGATGGCATCGAGGACGAAGGCCAGCAGACTCCAGAAGGAGAGCACGATCTGATGGGCTGCCAGATTCGTGTCGCCCAACTGGGTTGCGACCGCGGTGGCGACGACCGCCATCACACGCAGCGACAGCGTCCGGATGAGCAGGGGAGCACCGGTCCGGGCACAACGGCGGACGCCCGCGAGGTCCGGCCACAGGGGGATGCCGTGCCGACGGGCACCGCGCACTACCACGCGGAGGTAAGCGGCAGCCATGCCCCACTGGGCGACGACCGTGCCCCAGGCGGAGCCCGCGACGCCCAGCCCGGCACCGTGGACCAGGACAATGTTGAGGACCGCGTTGGCGGCGAACCCGCTTGCGGCGACCCGGAGCGGAGTTCGGGTGTCCTGCAATCCCCGGAGCACCCCGGTGGACGCCAGCACCATCAGCATCGCGGGAACACCGAAGACTGCGACACTGAGGTAGGCCGTCGCGTAGGGGGCCGCCGGGGCTGAGGCCCCGAAGGCCTCCACGAGCCACCTGACCGAAGGAAAACCCGCCAGGAGTACGGCGCCGCCGAGCACCAACGCGAGCCAGATGCCGTCCATCCCCTGGCGCACGGCCCCAGGGATGTCATCGGCTCCGATCCGGCGGGCGACGGCAGCGGTCGTCGCGTAGGCCAGGAACACAAAGACGTTCACGCCGGACATGAGAAGTGCCGTGGCGACACCGAGCCCGGCGAGTTGCTGCGTTCCGAGACGACCGACGACGGATGTGTCCACCATGACGAAGAGCGGCTGAGCCACCAGGGCGCCGAAGGCAGGTAGGGCGAGTGCCAGGATTTCCCTGTCTTGCCTGCGCCGGGGATTGAGCGCAGTGGGGTTGCGGGCGGTCATGACTTCTTGCCTCCGTTTCGGTGGTGTCGTCGGTCGGTACGTGTGCTGCCACTCAGACCTTGGCCACCGTCCCCGCCGTCCCGGCAGTCCCGCGAGTTCGGTCGGCCCACTGGACGACGGGCGAGATCAGCAGGCCGATCGACACGAACATGGCACTGAGCAGAAGCCAGCCCGGGACGCCCCCGCCAACCACCAGCAGAGTGATGACTGCCGGGGCGAGGATGCGCGACAGTGACAGTCCGGTCGCGTAGGTTGCCTGGTACTCGCCATGGGCGTCAGCCGGCGCGAGACCGAACGAGATGCTCCATCCGGCGGCCGACTGCCACAGCTCGCCCGCCACATGTGCCAGCGCGCCGAAGGCGAGGAGCCCCACCGCAAGCCAGGTCGACCGCCCGCCCGCCAGGGCGAACAGGACGCAGGCAAGGCCGATGGCCAGCCCCGCGCGCCGGGCCGCGCGTACTCCCCCGGCGACGGTGTCCGTCCCCTTCGTGGCCCGCACCTGCAGCAGCAGAACACTGGCTGTATTGATGCAGAAGAGTGCGGAAACCACCCAGCGGGGTGCGTTGGTAGCCCGGGCGATCCATAGGGGGAGGGCCAGCTCGAGAAGGTAGAAGTGCATGGACATCAGTCCGTCGAGGACCGTGAACGCGAGGAAGGAGCGGTCGCGCAGCGCGGCGAGACGCGGACCGACTCGCGGTGCGTGCGACGGGCTCACGGCCGGGATGCGCATCGTCGCCAGCGCCGCCAGCACGAAGGTCGCCGCGTCCCCCAGGATCAGGCCCACGTACCAGGGCCTGCTGTCGGCGACGAGGCCCAGCCCGGCGATCACTGAGCCGACGGCGAGGCCCATGTTGGCCGTACCGCGCATGACGGCCCGGGTCCGCACGCGCTGATCCGCCGGGACGAGCTGGGCGATCAGCGCCCCCTGGGCCCCTCTGGTGCCCGCCAGGGACACCCCGGTCAGGACCGAGACCGCCAGGAAAGCCGGCACTGAACGGACCTGGGTGAGGCATACCGAACCCAGGCACTGCACCAGGAAGGTGAGTACGAGGAGGTTGCGCGGCCCCCTGCGGTCCGCGACGTGTCCCAGCGGTATGCCGGCGACGACCGCGGCGGCCGCCCCCACGCTAATCCCGAGGGCGACCTGGCCGGCCGTGAGTCCCACGGACCGAGTGAGGTACAGGGCACTCACCGTTTGGTAGAGGCCGGTCCCCAGAGCGTTGACCATATTGGCAAGGATCATCATGCCGACCGGGCCGCGCGGTATCGCCGTACGCATCAGTAGTGCCTCTTGCAGGGGAGCAGGGGGAGCGAACTGTCGGCCTAGAGCTCGGCGAAGCGGACTTCGTCAAGGGGTTCGACTCCCGCGCTGTCCGCCGTCCAGAGCCGGTCGGACTCGATGATGATGTTGTAGTGGTTCGGGAAGTGACATTCGTCGAAGCCCGCCACGGTGCCGATCAGCCGATCGTCGGCCAGCTTCACCTCGTCACCCAGGGCGATGACCGTGCCTTCCTGGAACTCGACGAACCCGAGGAAGCCCACAGCGTCGATGCGGTCGCCGGGCGTGCGCGGGCGGTCCGTGGTGGTCACCAGCTCGTGGATCTCGCCCTTGCTGATGCAGCGGGTGCCCCACTCCGACAGCGTCATGCCCCGGCTCTCGCTAGTGTGGAAGAGCAATCGCACCAGGCGGGTGAGGGTGGGCAGCTTGGACCGCCGGTGTCCCGCCTCCTTGCGACCGAGAGCGTAGGCCTCCTCCACGAGTCCGACGATCTCTATGCCCGTACCGCACGACGCGCGCTGTGCGGCGACCTGGCTGCGGAAGTCGGCGAGGATGCCGTCGTACTCGTGCCGCAGCGAGGACTTGAACGCGGTGAAGCCCTCCAGCATGTCGGCACGCAGGACGGTGCCGTCAACCAACTGGACGACCACGTCCTTCGTCTCGCCGGTCGTCAGCGCCCAGTCCAGTTCCACGCGGACCGGAACACCGTCCGCGCTCACCAGATCCAGCTCCGCGACATACTCGATGCCGGAGCGGATGTCGGACAGCCGGGTACCGGTGAGGGTGAGGCTGCCGACGAGGACGTGCGCCATGTCCAGGGCGTTGGGGCCGTTGTCGATGAGGCATCCTCCCCCGCACCGTTCGGCGTCGAGGTACCAGCGGTCACCACCAATGTGTTCGAGGATGTTCTCGTGGTAACGAATGGTGACCTGGCTGATCTGCGACCTGTCCTCGGGAAGCGCCTCGCGCAGGTCGGTCAGATGGCGGTTGTAGCGCCGGTGGAAGGCAGTGAAGAGCGTCATGCCGGTGCGCTCCGCGGCTGCGGCCATCCGGTTCGCCTCGGCCGAGCCGACCGCCAGCGGCTTCTCGCAGCAGACCGCCACCCCTGCCTCGAGTGCGGCGATTGCGGCTTCCGCGTGTGCGTGGTTGGGCAGCGTGATGATCACGGCGTCGCACACGCCCGCGGCGAGCAGATCGCGATAATCGGTGAAGGCGGGCGTTCCCTGCTTCGCCAGTGGTTCCGTCTTCGCGGAGTCCAGGTCGCAGACACCAGCCAGCGTCGAGTCCGGACACCGCTCGACGGCTTCCAGGAAGAAGGGTGCTATGGCCCCCAGTCCGATGATTCCGTACCTCATGTGTGCAGCTCCTCTTCCATGTTCTTCATGACGTTCGGTCGCTTCGCCCAGCCGAGGGACCACGGCTCAGGCCGGCAGGTTCCCTGCGCTTCTCGCCCAGGCGCCGAAGCCCCAGACCAGGTCACGGCAGCGACCCGCGTAAGCCTCCAGATCACGCATCGCCACGTGCTCCCCGGCGGTGTGGGCGCCGTTGAGGTCCAGCCGGCCCGGCCCGCAGGCGACCACGTAACGGCCGGATGCAGCCGCCCAGATGGCATCGCAGGTGAAGGCAGAGCCGTCCCCGATCGCGTCGTGGCGGGGAAGCCCAGCGCCGGCCATGAGGCGTTCCATCGCCTCGTCCCTGTTGTCCAGCGGCGGCAGGCCCCGCTTCAGCCAGTCCAGATGGACGACCTGGCTCCAGTCCTGGACGAGCCGCCGGGCGACAGGGTTGGCGCCGAAGTGCCGCGCTACCTCGGCCGCCACCTGCGGCAGCACACATTCGACCGCTGCCGCCAGTTCGTCTGCGGCAGCGAGATCGTAGTACGCGATGTTCAGGCGCAGTTCTCCGGAGCCGTAGACCCGGTTGTGGGCCGTTCCTGTGTGCAGGCCGGATAGACAGACCTTGGCGCCGAGCCGTTCCGCCATCGGTCCCAGGACTTCTGCCAGACGACAGGCAACCATGCTGAGCGCCAACGTCGCGTTGTGCCCGTCGTAGGGGTAGTCGTCGGTGGAGTCGAGGCCGCGGACCGTGACGCGCGGCGTCATAGCGGCGCTGCAGGCGTCGAAGACACGGGCGCCCGTCGGCTCGGCGAAGACCATGAGGCGTCCGACCCACCCGGCCTTCACGAGCCATCGGGTGCCGTACACCCCCATCGCGCCGCCCTCTTCACCCGGCACGGAAGCGACCAGCACCTCGATGTCTTCTGCCAGGGAGGGGTCCTCGGCAAAGGCGGCGGCGGCTCCGAGCAGGGCTGCGACCCCCGGGCCCTTGTCGTCCACGGCACCCCGCCCGTGCAGCACCCCGTCCTCGATCCGGGGCGGAAGGTGCGGACCCACCGTGTCCATGTGGAAGTTGAACACCAGCCGCCGCTCGGGGGGCTGTGGCGCGCCCAGCGCCACCACCGCCGACGGCTGGCCCTGGAGGAAGGCTTCGCCGTGTTCGCCCACCGCGTCGAGGACCTGCGCGGGAACGCCTGACTGGTCCAGGAAGGAGGCGGGCGGCGCACTCAGTTCCCGCAGCGCGAACCCGCGCCCCGTGGCCCCTTCGATGAACACCCGCTGTGCGCGGGCGAGTCCTTCGTGGTCCCCGCCCTCCAGCGGTGAGACGGTGTCCTGCTCCATCAGATTCACCAGCCAGGCCACGTCGTCTGCGGCGAAGGCGACCGGCGCGCCGGTTCCACCGGCCAGTGCTTGCCGCGCGCGCTCAGGCATCGGTACGCGCCCGTCGTGCGAATGGGGCGGCCGGCACGGTCGCGACCGCGGAAGCCAGCTCCGTGAAGCGGCGGCCGTACGCGGTGTATGCGCTCTCCATCTCGGCGCCATCGGCGCTGATCCCGAGGTGCGGGATGAGCGCCACATGCGGCTCGATGCTGTACCAGCCCCGGTAGCCGGCGTTTTCCAGCAGCTCCATACATGCCCTCACGTGGGCGGCCCCTTCGCCTGGAAGGCCGAACACGGCGGAGCCGTCGGCGTCGCGGACTCCGTCCTTGACATGGACGTGCTCCACCCAGGGCAGGGTCTGCCGCAGGAACTCCAGCGAGTCGTAGCCGTAGGCGAGCCCGTTGCCGATGTCGAAGAGCAGCCTCAGCGCCGGACTGTCAATGCTGGTCACGAGGTCCAGCGACTGCTGGGCGCCCTGGCCCGCCCATCCGTTGCAGTTCTCGTGCAGCAGCACCACGCCGGCATCCTCGGCCAGACCGGTGAGGTGGCGCATGCGGCGGAACACCTCGGTGCGCCACTCACCCTCGGGCAGACCGTCGTTGGGATACGACATCACACGCAGGGTCCGGCATCCCAGGAGCAGGGCTCGCCGGGTGGCACGCCGCAGGATGTCGATCTCCAGCCCGAAGTCGCCCGTCACCGAGACTGCCCAGGACCCGATGGGAGTGTCCAGCACCGGCACGACCATGCCGACGGCCGTCAGGGTTTCGGCGATCGCCCGCACGGAGTCCTCGGGGAGATTGTGCAGTCCGACGCCGTCCAGGGACCGCACCTCGAGTGCATGGAAGCCGAGTTCGCGGTGTACGCGGATCTGATCCAGCAGTCCGGCCGCTGCTTCGTCACCAATGCCGCACAGACGCTCCGGTCCCACACCGGCTGCGGTCACGCTCATCGGGTCACGTCCTGGTGTCCGGCGAGGCACTCAGCGACCGCACCGACGACGAGGTCGACATCGGCCGGCGCCAACCCCGGGTACAACGGAAGCGAGAGCGACTGCTCTGCGAGGAGTCGCGCGCCCGGGAACGGGACCGACTCCGGCGGACTGGACACCGCCGAGCCATCGGGACACGACGACGGCATGGCCGTTTCGACCCCCTGAGCAGCCAGCCGGGCATGTACCAGTTCCCGGAGCGCGGTGCGCAGGGTCAGACCTCCGCTCGGCGTGGAGCACGTTTCGGGGCGGAGCACGAGGGCGCCCGTTCCCGCGGAGGACAGACCTCGGGCATAACGGTCGGCGAGTTCCCGCATCGCTGTCCGGCGGGCTCCGTACGACGGCAGCCTTCGCAGCAGGAAGGCCGCCACCGACTCGTCCATACGGCAGTTGTATCCGACCCTGATGTGTAGGAAGCGTTCGTTCAGGGCCTGCCCGTGGTTGCGGAGCATCCGGCTGCTCTGTGCCAGGGTCTCGTCGTCGGTAACGACTGCAGCCGCGTCGCCGATGCCTCCCAGGAGGTCGTCCGGGCCCAGCGGCACCACCGTCGTCACACCACGCGGACGAGGACGATGCGGTTCGGGCGTCCCCACCTCCACAATTGGCACGCCGAGCCGGAGAGCCGCCTCGTGGAGCCTGGCACGCGCCTCGTCCGAGCCTGCGGGACCGAGGAGGACCGCACGGGTGGCGGGCCCCACGGCGGCGGTGACGGCGGCGACGTCCGGTGCCCCGTCTTCGGGAGAGACATCCACGAGGACGGGCCGGGATCCCAGCCGCTGCACGATGCCGGACAAGGCTTCTGGACCCCAAGCTGGGACGATGACCTCGTCGCCGGGCCCACATCCCAGAGCACCGAGAGCGAGGAGCAGGCCGCCTGCCGTGGAGGCGCAGCCCACGGCGTGCGCGGCGCCCAGCTCGGCACAGAGAGCGGCCTCGAACCGTGCCGTGCGTGACTTGAGGATGAACTCGTCGGCCTCAGCGGCCTCCAGGACCGACTCCAGGATCTCATCGGTCAGTGCGGCATAGCGGGCGGCGTCGCCGCGGAGCAGGATACGCATCGTGGTGTCCTCGGTCATCGGGCGCCTCCGTGGAAAGCGTGGATCAGGTCGCACACCCGGTCGACCTGCTCGTCGGTCAGATCTGGGTAGAGAGGCAACCCGACAGCCCGTTTGGCAGCGGCCTTCGCCACGGGAACCGGATGGCGCGCTCCGGCCAGGTCGCGGAAGCAGGGCTGCTCGGTCAGCGGCCGGGGATAGTAGATCTCCGTACCGACTTGATGGTCCGTCAGGTACCGGATGAGCTCGGCCCGGTGATCGGTCTCGATGAGGTAGACGTACCAGACGGGAGCGCCCGGTTCCTTCGACTGCGCCATGACCGGGGTGGCCACCACCGGTGAGAGCGCAGCAAGCCGCCGCGTGTAGTGCGCCGCCAGCTCTGCCCTGCGGTTGATGTCCTGGTCCAGTACGTTCAGCCGGGTCAGGAGCACGGCGGCCTGGATCTCGTCGCAGACGCTGTGCGTGCCGACCGTAAGACTCCCAGGCCAGTGCCCGGTGGTCCCTCCCGCCGTCCTCAGCCGACTGACGCGCTCGGCCAGTTCGTCGTCATCGGTGAGAACCATGCCCGCGTCACCCAGTGCGCCCAGGGTCTTGGTGGGGAAGAAGGAGAGCACCCCGGCCCGGCCCCACAGGCCCGCATGCCGGCCGGCCGCTCGCATGCCGATGGCTTCCGCGCTGTCCTCGAAGAGTTCCAGACCATGCTGCTCGGCGATGTCGCGCAGAACCGCGATGTCCGCCATCTGGTGGAAGAGGTGCACCGCCATGATGGCCTTCGTACGGGGCCCGATGGCGGACCTCACGGCCTCCGGATCGATGGCGTACGACGTCGGGTCCACATCGACGAAAACCGGTTCGGCCCCCACGTGGGCCACGCACGATGCCGTCGCGAAGAACGTGTACGCGGGGACGATGACCTCGTCACCGGGTCCGACGCCCGCGGCCTGGAGCATCAGCGAGAGGGCGTCCGTGCCATTGCCGCACGCGATGGCGTTCCTGGCCCCGGTGTACTGCTTGACCCTCTCTTCCAGTTCGATGGCCAAAGGGCCTGACACGAACGTGCCGCGGGCCGCAGACTGCCGGATGAGTCCGGACAACTCGGTCCACTGCCGGCGTACCGAGGCAGCACCGCTGTAGAACGGTACCGATCGATTGCTGGTCATAAACAGCCTCTCACTCCCTGAAAGCATGAAAATCGGTCTGCCCCAGAAGAGACGGTGCGTTACTGGGGACGGCGGCAGCGGAGGCGGCTGCGAGCAGCTCGGTCACCCGCAGGTGAAGTTGCAGATCCGAACCCTCCGGCTGCCTTCCCGTTCCTGCGAAGTACCGGTAGCAGTCCTCGATGTACGTGGTCAGCGGCGCGTCCGGAAGCAGAGTCCGGTCGTGGTCGCCGGTTACCTGGACCTGGCCGTACGGATCGTCCGCGCCAATGGGGTAGTGGGCAACGATCTCTCCCGCGGTCCCGCGCAGCCGCAGACACCGGACGCGCACGGGCGAGGTGAGGTCGCTTTTCAGCGTGGTGACCAGGCCGTCACGATGACGCAGGCGCACCGTGGCGCCCCCGAGCCTCCGGGACTCGCCCGTCGGAGTCCGCAACGGCCACGAGACCGCCTCGAGACTTTCGGCATCCCCGAACAAGTGCAGGGCCAGCAGCATCTGGTGAGGGAGTTCGACCTCGAAGGCACTGGAGTGCGCTTCGTCCTCGAAGCCCCGCTGGAAACGCGGCTTGCTCTGCTCTATATGCAGGGAGATCGGCTGCCCGATCCGGCCGGACGCGAGCAGCCCCACGATGTGGCGGGTGATCGCACTGGATGGCCAGACCGCGACGGGCAGCACCTCCGTGTCGCAGTCACGGATCAGGGACGTCAGCTCACACGCCGCAGCAGGACTCTCCGCGAACGGCTTCTCCATAATCGCCTTACGGATACCCGCGGCGGCCAGCTCCCGTATCGTCTGCGCACGTTCACGTACGGGAGTCGCGATGTGGACCACGGCCGACGCCGGCGAGCCGAGGGTCGCCAGCGCCTCCGGCACCGAGCTCAGCCAGCGGGCACCCGGCAGCGGATCCGCCGGCCGCACCGGGTCGACCACCAGGGGCCCGCTCGGTGGTACGACCCCCCGCCCGGCGAGGGCGATGAGGCTGCGGTGGTGGAGATCCCGCCCCGCGTGCCCGTATCCGATGATCACCGATTCGACCCGGTCGTCCGCGGGCTCGCGTAGGGGTACCGCCAGGACTGGTGCCGGCACGGTCACAGGTGGAAGATCCCGTCACCCGCGGCGGCAAGGTTCCAGGTGTCAAGCACCAGCGGGGCCGCGTACCACAGCGGACGTTCGACGACCTGACGGTTCGCGGTCATGAGGACCACGCAGTCGTGGGCAGAGACGGTGGAGCGGTCCCACGTCGACCTTTCCAGGCGCTCGCCAGCCACCTGGAGTTCCTCCACGAACGGGTCGACGTAGGAGACCTTGGCGCCTCGCCGGGACAGCTCAGACATCACCTCCAGCGAGGGGGAGTTGCGCGTGTCGGCGACGCCGGGCTTGTAGGTGGCGCCAACGACAAGCACCTTCGAGGCGGATACGCTCTTGTCAGCGTCGGACAGCAGCTCCGCCAGCCGGTCGACCACCTGCATCGGGCGCTGCTCCGCGGCCTGGCAGGCCTGGTCCACAAGAGGCATGGCCACGTTCAGTTCGGCGGCCACTGACCGCAGGAAGTGGGGATCCACGGGGATGCACTCGCCTCCGATGCCGGGCCCGGGGCGATGTGCGAGGAACCCGTACGGCTTCGTCTCTGCCGCGTCGATCACGTCATGGACGGAGATGCCGATGCCATTGCACAGGGCCTCCAGTTCATAGGTGAGCGCGATGTTGACGAGCCGGAACGTGTTCTCGAAGACCTTTGCGGTTTCCGCGACTTCAAGACTCGCGACCGGCACCACGACCTTGCACACGGAGGCCAGTAGCCGCTGGGCGCGCAGCCCGCTCTCCTCATTGATTCCGCCAACGAGCTTCGGGGTGTTCTCCAGGTTCCAGCCCTCGGCGTTGGCGGGGTTGATCCGCTCCGGGGCGTTGGCCACGAAGAAGTCCTCGCCGGGCGTGAGACCGAGCCGCTGGCCGAGGCCGGTGGCGGCCTGGGCGGTGGTGCCCGGAGGGACGGTCGACTGCACGATGATGAGTGAACCGGGCTTGAGGCGCTCCGCCAGCATTCCGAAGACGCTGTGGAAAGCCTGCAGGTCAGGTATTCCGTCCGTGCTCGTCGGCGTCGGCACGCAGACGATCACCGTGTCGACTTCTGCGAGTACCTGGCTGTCGCTGGTGACGGCCAGCGCTCCACTTGTAACCGCAAGGTCCTCGTCGCGCACGTCGGCAAGGTAGGAGTGCCCGGCGCGCAGTGCGGCAAGCTTCGTCTCGTCGATGTCATACCCGGTCACATCGAGGCCGGCGTTGGCCAGGCCGAGCGCGAGCGGCAGGCCGGTGTAGCCCAGGCCGATGACACCCACCCTGGTCGGGCCGGGCATGGCGACGGTGTTGTCGGAGGTCATGGTGTCCCCGTAAGTGTTGTGGAGGCGATGAAAGAAGCGTCAGGTGGGCATGCCGAACAGCGTGTTCCGACGCATTGCGACGCGACGCGCGTCTGCGGACTACGGCTGTTCGCCCCTGCTCAGTGCAGCGAACCGCTGCCGATTCGCCGGGTCGAGGCGGGCGAATAGACGGGAGACCTCGTCGTGTGTTTCACGGTTCAAGAACCGCGCGTAGACGAGCCCTTCCTCGTACAGACAGCCGCGCAACACCTTGAAGTGGTGGGCCGACTTTCCGAAGTGGACGCGCTCAACGCCCAGCTCGATGGCGATGCGGACCGGTTCGACGTAGCCCACATTGATGTAGACGCGGGCGTCGTCCTGGGACAGTCCGCTGTTGCCGTACCGCAGAACATTGAGAATGCCGTGTCCGTGGAAGCCCATTGAGTATCCCGCCAGCCCGTCTGCCGACTCGGCTCCGCACCACATCGCGGAGGTGACGAGCCGGTCGAAGCGGCGGAAGGACTCCTCGGTGAACTCCACTTCCGGCCTCTGGTACTTGTCCATCAGCGCGCGGTGCTGATCCGCCATGACGGCGGCCAGGTCGCCGACCTTCTCCGGGCGTGTCAGCTCGATGCCGCTGCGGAGAAAGTGGTTCATGTCGTTGCGGAACCGCTTGCGCGGTCCGCGGGGCAGCGACGACAGGAACTCGTCTATGTCGTTTCCCGCCACCGGCAGGTAGAAGTCGCCTTCATAGAAAGAGGAGGCGAATCCGGCCGGTTCCAGCGCGCCCCGGAGTGGTTCGTCCGACCCGAGAACAAACGGCAGGACGACTGCGTCGAGTCCATGGGCCGCGGCCCAGTCCGTGATCTCCTCGATGAACCCGCGCAACGCCACAGACCCCACGGCGTACACCCGGGAACGGAGCCGGATCGGCACGCCGACGATCAGGTGTGAGGGCATCCGATCCGTCATGGCCGGATCGCCGGTGAAGTCGCCGATCCGGAAGGTGAGGGGGATGTGCTGACGGTAGACATAGGCCGGTGCGAAGGCGCTCAGCGAGCCGTCTGCGGCCCGGTCGTAAAAATACAGCACACGGGCACGGTCTCGGTGCTCCTCTTCCACGAAGGAGAGGAAGGGTTTGCCGAAGAGACAGTCGCCCAAGCCATTCAGCTCCGTCTCGCTGAAATCGGCGACGCTCTCTGATACCTGCATGTGCGTTCTCCTGCACTCACATCACTCGGATGGATCGGACGGACGTAGGGCAGCCGGCCAGTGGCCCGACGGGGCTCGGGCCGGCCGCCCGGCCTGTCGGTCAGAGGGAGGTGAAGCGGGGCACGGCACCGGTCCAGTCCGGATCCACGGCCTGCATGGGGGTCACGTCGTCACGGGTGCGGACGCCGGACTTCTCCCACTGCTCGTGCAGCCGGGCCACGGCGTCCAGGTCGAGCTCGACACCGAGCCCCGGCGCATCGGGAACCTTGACCTCGCCGTTGACGAAGGACAGTGCACCGGGCACCACGATCTCCTCCGTCTGCCACGGCGTGTGCGTGTCGCAGGCGTAGGCCAGGCTGCGGGACACCGCACCGAAGTGGGTCATGGCCGCGAGGCTGATTCCCAGGTGGGTGTTGGAGTGCATGGAGAGCGACAGACCGAAGGTGTCGCACAGGACGTCCAGTGCGACGGACTGCCGCAGGCCGCCCCAGAAGTGGTGGTCGGAGAGGATGATCTGCGGAGCGCCCTCGCGAACGGCCTCGGGAATATCCTCGAATGCGGTGACGCACATGTTCGTGGCCAGCGGCATGGCAACGCGACGCGCCACCTCGGCCATGGCCTGCGTGCCGTCGACCGGGTCCTCCAGGTACTCCAGTTCGCCCTCCAGTCGCTTGCCGACCTCCACGGCGACGTCCACGGTCCAGGCGGCGTTGGGATCGATGCGCACCGGATAGTCCGGGAAGGCCTCACGGAGCGCAAGCACGGTGTCGATCTCCGTGCCGGGCGGCAGGACGCCGCCCTTGACCTTGAGAGAGGTGAACCCGTACTCGGAAATCATGCGGCGGGCCTGCTCCACCATCGTTTCCGGGGTGAGCACCTCTCCCCAGGAGTCGGCCTCGTACGGCCGCGTCGGGTGCTCGGCCCACTTGTAGAAGAGGTAGGCACTGTAGGGCACGGCGTCACGTATCTTGCCGCCCAGGAGTTCGTGAACCGGGCGGCCGAGGGCCTTGCCCTGAATGTCCAGGCAGGCGACCTCGAACGCTGAGAAGACTGCCGCCCGGGTCTTGCTGGAGGCCGCGTTGGCCATGGGGTATCCCGCACCCACCGGGAGTTCACGCGATGCCTCGCGCTCGAAGGTGGAGAGCACCTCGACGACGGTCTTCGCCAGTACGTTGGTGGCGAAGGGGTCGGTACCGATCAGGCGCGGGGCCACGGCCCGCAGCCAGGTGAGCATCTGGTCGTCGCCGTAGGTCTCGCCGAGACCGGTGAAGCCGTCGTCGGTGTGCACCTGGATCACGGAACGCAGCGCGTGAGTCTGGTGGACGCCTTCGGAGTTCAGAAGCGGAGGGTCCTTGACCGCGATGGGCGTGATGTTGACGGACGTGATGATCATTCGGATTCGTTCTCCGGCTGTCGTGGTGGAAGGCACCCTGATTCCAGGTGTGCTGGTGAGGTGTGGTGTTGTCCGGCCGGTACGGGGCGGCATACGGCCGAAGCGGGCAGCAGGGGTTCGGGGAAGGCGGCGTATCAGGCCGCAAGTGCAGGCCGGTTCAGGCCGGGTCTGCGATGACCGTGTGCTCGTGGAACCAGTCATGGACCTCGGCGAGTATCCGCTCGACGTCCTGGCGGGACGTTCCCGTCACCAGGACGGAGGCGATCTTCTCCGTGCTGAGCAGGGCGCCCGTGAGGACCGTCCCTGGCTTCGCGTGCTGGTTGTAGGCGCTGACGCCCGGAACCGGGCACCGGTCCGGAACGTCGACAAGCGTGCCGGGACGGGGCGGGAACAGCATCAGTCCCGCCATCCGCAGGGGCCGCTCCGGGAGGAGGGGCGGATTGTTGGCCGAGAGGGACCTGATGTGAAACTCGGGAAGCCTGACGCCAAAGCCGAGTTCGATCATCTCCTCGATCAGGCCACCCCCCATCCGCGCGGCAATCTCATTGAAGACCAGGCCTGCTTTTCCGCCCTGGTCCCGGAACACCTCCGCGTGGAAGACACAGTCGTCCGGGGCGGGCAGGGCCGCCAGCGCCTTGAGGGTCATCTCGCGCAGTGGCTCGGCGAGCGGGTCCTCCGGGTCCATCAGCGCACTGCGGATGGAGCGGCCCTGCCGGATGTCGAGACAGGTGGTGTCGCCCTGGCTGGACGGCCAGACCAGCTGGACCTCGCCGCCCCGGAGTACACCGTCGATGTGGAACAGCTCGTGGTCGAGATAGGTCTCGACCAACAGCTGACCACCGTCGTCCGTACCCAGTTCGGGATGCCGGGCCAGCAGCTCCGGCAAGTCATCCGGCGACCGCAGCACCTCGATGTCCATCGAGCCCCCGCCGCGACGCGGCTTCACCACGAGTGGATATCCGTGCTCCACGACGAAGCCGAGAAGGTCCGTGGCATGCGTGACGGCGGCGAAGGGGAGGACCGGGACCCCTGCCTCCTGGAGGATGGACTTCATAGCGAATTTGTCGCGGAACGCTGTCACGTCATGAGGCGATTGGCCAGCAATACCCATGAAGGTCCGCAGCCGGGCTCCGCGCAGCAGATCGAACTCCGATACGGCAATCAGCCGCTCGAACCCCCACTTCTCATGCAGTTCTAGTGCCAGGAGCTCTACGTCCGCGTTGAAGTGGAAGTCCTTCACGATTTCGACGTGCGCGTAACCTGCGAGGACAGCGTCACGCTCTTCCGCGTCCGCCGGCACGGCCGCAGCATCCGTGATCAGGACGACCTCATGGGCGTCACCGAAGAAGCGGTCGTAGCGCCGCTGGATCAAAGGGGTCCGGTTGAGGACGAGGAACCGCATTCCTACTCCAAGAAGGGGGATGCCTGGTTGGTGGCCGACGGCTGTCGCCGGACCGGCCCGGGGGGCCGTATCGGCATGGAGGTGCATGGCCGCGTCGGTGCTACTCGTGGACGCATCCCTGCAGGGCCTGACTTGGGAAATGAGGCCCACAGCCTCGCTCAGTCCATCCATCGCCGCATCCGCTTCATTGCGGAGCCTCCCGCCGCCGGGTGTCGGACGGTCTGCCGATGCGCGATCAGCCAGGAAGGGGCAGCCCGGATATTGCCAACGATCGTGGTCGACCGTCAAGAGGAATCGATCTTCGAGCCAGTTCCGACTGCAATGATGCAGCAAGGAGTTGCTGCCCCTGCGGCTGGATCTCCTTACAACGAGGGGAACTTGAGGAGTACCCACCGAGGAACAAGCCTGCCTGCACGGCAAGGGATCTCCGCAGGCGTGTCTCAGTGTGTGGACGCCGGCGACTCTGAGGCATAGGCGTCCCACCCGCCTGCGTATAGTCAGCGACCTGTTCCTGAGTGGCCACCGCCCCACCACAGCACCGACCTTGACCAGCGAGGTTTGGTACGAGGGGTGCGACCAAGGCTTGAACAGGCGGAACCCACCTCATGGTCGAAGCACTCCGCTTCGCCTCTGCCCGGCCTGGAGAGACATGTCATCCACCAACGCCCGTCACGAGGAACCATCAGCAGGGAATCATCTGCTCGTCATCGGTGCGGTGAGGGATATCGTCGCCCGGGCGAGCAAACTCGCCCCTTCCCTGGCTACGTCAGTACTTTGCACTGCTGAAGAGGCCAAAGCACTGCCCAGCCTTGCGGAACACTTCCGTGTCATCGTGCTCCCAGACGGCGCACCCTTGGAAGACTGGTCCGGCGCCGCCAGATACATACACGCCGGCCGCCCCGTGAACCAGGTGCTTTGCTACGGCGAGGCTGGCCAGGAACCCGCGGCCGCCGTGTGCTCCGCCCTGTCTCTCCCCGGGCACTCCATGGAGACCGTGTTGGCGGTCAACCGAAAGTCACTCATGCGGGACCGGCTGGCAGCTGCAGGGGTCGACGACACTCGCAGCATCCGGGTCACCTCGCCCGAGGAACTGGCCTCCTTCGCCGCGAGGGTGGGCTATCCCGTCATATGCAAGCCCTCCGGTGGGGTTGGTAGCCAGGGCGTCGTAAGGATCGACTCGGCCGACGAACTGGCAGAGGGGCTGGCTCGCGCGCTCGCTCCGGCACTGGACTGCGCACAGGCCGACGTTATTGCGGAGAAGTTCCACCAAGGCGAGGAGTTCAGCGTTGAGACAATCAGCGAGGAAGGTCAGCACCTCCCGTTGTGCATCACCCAGAAATTCTTGATACCTGGCGGATTCGTCGAACTGGGCCACCAGGTGCCAGCCTCGCTCCCCTCCGGCATGGAAGACCGGATCCACCGTACGGTCACAGCGGCCCTCGACGCTCTCGGCGTGCGCAACGGCGCCACACACACCGAGGTGATCGTCAACGACCAGGACGTCCGCATCATCGAGACTCACCTGCGACAAGGCGGGGATCGCATCCCCTATCTGCTGCAGGCGGCACGTGATGTCGACATGGTGGAGGCGCTGGCCCACCAGAGTGCGGGCTTGCCCGCGCTCGAGCGGCTCTCGGCTCAGCTCATGCAGCCCCTAGGCGACGCCCCGTTCGCCGCCATCTGGTATGCGCTGCCCGGCCGGCCCGGTCGCATCGCCGAGGTACGTGGCGAGTCCGAGGCCCGGGAAGTCGCCGGGGTACGCGACGTCGTGCTGCGCCGCACCGCGGGAGACACCCTTGGCGCCGTCACCTGTTCCGACGACCGTCCCGCCTACTGCTGGGCAGTCGGCGCGACTGCCCAGCTGGCACTCGACGCCGCGCGGACCGGCGTTTCGAAGCTGAGCTTCGTCATGGAAGAGTTGGACGTATCACTGTGACCGCACTGGCAGCACTGCGGTCCTTCGTCGGCCGGCTGCGCCGCAGCTCGGCCAAGGAACGCGCGCTGGTCGCAAGTTGCCTGTCCGATGCTCTGGGCACCGGGCTCTTCATGGCAATGGCCGCCACATACTTCACCAGGACGGCGAACCTCGCGCCGACCCAGTTCGCCCTGGGGCTGTCCCTAGCTGGACTGATCGGCTTCATCTTCACCATCCCCATGGGGGTGATCGGCGACCGATTTGGTACGCGGCGCACACTCATCGCCATCAATCTCTGGCGTGCGGCGGGCATCAGCACGTACGTCTTCGTCTCTTCCTTCGCCACCTATGTGATCATCGTCCTAGTCACCGCCATAGCCGACCGCACAGCCGGTGCGATCAGCCAGGCGCTCGTTGCCGACTCCACGGACAAGGACGAGCGTCCTCGGTTGATGGCTCTGATCCGCTCAGTGCGTAACGTCGGATATTCCGTGGGCGGGTTCGCCGCCAGCCTGGCCATAGCCTTCGCCAACGACTGGCTGTACCGGGGCTTGATCCTCGGTGTCTCCCTCTTCTTCGTGCTCTGCGCCGGCCTCCTGCAGCGCCTCCCGGAGCGCCGGTCAACGGACCAGCGGCAGCGCCAGACGCGGCGCTGGGCCTTCAAGGACCGTGAGTACATGGCTTTCACGGGTCTCAACACCCTGATGAGCCTGCACATCACGACGCTGAATGTGCTGCTCCCGCTGTGGATTCTGTCCGCGCCGGGTATTCCCAACAGCTTTGCCGCGCTTCCGCTGACCATCAACACAGTGGTGGTCTCGCTGTGTCAGATTCCCGCGACCCGGCACGTGGTCTCCGTTTCGTCAGCCGGAAAGGCCACACTGTGCGCCGGAGCCGGGCTGGCCAGCGCGACTCTCCTTCTTGCGGCGGCGGCCTGGCCGGGAAGCGCGGGCGCAGCGGTGCCTCTCCTCCTATGCGGTGTGCTGGCGCTCACCGTGGCCGAGATGCTGCAGACCGCCGCGTCCTGGCAGTTCTCGGTCGACCTCGCACCCGAGGACAACCGGACACAGTACATCGCCACGTTCTACCTCGGCGGGACTGTGGAGCGCATCCTCGGTCCGGTCGCGCTCACCGCGCTCATACTCGCGTTCCGTTCGTGGGGCTGGCTGGCCCTGGGCACGGCTTTCCTGATCGGCGGTATTGCCACCTGGCTGCTCACCCGTCGGCACCTGATGGCGAAGTCCGCGCCGCTCATGGGTGAACGCACCAGCCAGCCGGTCGAGGTGGGGAGCACGTGAGCAGGGGCGCAGGTCTTGTCCTCGGCGGCTCTTCCGGTATTGGCGCCGCCGTCGCGGCCAAGGCGCAAGCGGCAGGCTGGAACGTCCTGGCGGCCTCCAGGCGAGGCGAATCTAGCGCCGCCGGAGTACGTACTGCCGTCTGCGACATACGCGACCCCTCGGCGGTGGCTCGCACGACGCAGGTCGCGGCCCGAGAGGGACGTCTGGACTGGGTAGTGAACGCCGCGGGTGTCGGGTTCTACGCGCCAGTCGAAGCGAAGTTCGCTGAACAATGGCAGAGCATCCTGGACACCAACGTCGTAGGGACACTCAATCTGATGGCTGCCTGCACCGGTTTGACCGAACCCGTGGGACATTTTATCCAGATCGGCTCTCTGGCGTCCCGGCGTCCCTCGCGTACTCCGGGCAACACGGTGTACGCGGCGGCCAAGATGGCCGGCGCCCAGCTCCTGGAGCGGTACCGCGAAGAGCTGCGGGCCGGGGGGATCGGTACGCGGGTCACTTTGATCACGCCGGGCTACGTCGGTGACACTGGATTTGGACGGGACTTCTTTCAGTTCAGTCCCGAGGCGGCGCAACCGATCCTTGAAGCGTTCCCTCCGCTGACTCCACAGGACGTGGCCCGCGTGGTCCAGTTCGCACTGGAATCGCCGGAGCAAGTGGAAATCAGCGAGGTGGTGGTGCGTCCGGTCGGCCAGCCCGACTGACAGTGAGAATGTGAGTGGTAGTTCTGCCAATGCGTCTCACTCGCCGACTTACTGACGTCTTCGACTGTCCTGTTTCGGATCCGCCGACGAGCTGAAGTAACCCCTTCGATGCCGACACCTGAACGGCAGGTCGCGTGGCGGCCTGCGGGTGGAAGTGGTCTGCCATGACTCGTGGCAAGCAGTTCCCGGAGGAGTTCAAGAACGACGCGGTCGAGCTGGTGCTCTCCTCGCCGGAGAGGCCAGTTGCGGACATCGCCCGGTCGCTGGGCGTGCATAAAGCGACGCTGGGCACGTGGGTGGAGCGTGAGCTGGGCCGGAGGAGCAAGGCCGCCGGCAACGACGGCGGCGACGCCGCGGTGAGCCGGGAGGTCGAAGCGCTGAAAGCGCAGGTCCGCGAGTTGGACCGGCTGCTGGCCGAGCGGAACCACGAGCTGGCGCATGCCCGGCAGGACATCGACATCCTGCAGAAGGCGGCCGCCCATTTCGCACGGGAGACGGTGCGGTGATCCGCTACCGCTTAGTAGTGCTTCGTTACCTTGAGTGATCTTGCCTGGTGGTGGGCATCTTCGAGGTGTGAAACTGGGGGATGTCGAGCGGCTCCGGGGTGAGTTGGCGGAGTTCGTGGGTGATGTGTTCGGGTCGTTGCCGCGGCAGGATCAGCGCCGGTGGGGTGCGTGCTATCTGCGCGGTCTGATGCTGGACGGGCGCCGTAAGTCGATCCAGCCGATGGCCGAGCGGTTGCCGGACGGGAACATGCAGGCTCTGCAGCAGTTCGTGAGCCAGTCGCCGTGGGATCCGTTGCCGGTTCGGCGGCGGATCGCCCGGCGGCTGTCGGAGGTGATCAGACCACAGGTGTGGGTGATCGACGATGTGTCGTTTCCCAAGTGTGGCCGCGCCTCTGCCGGGGTTGCCCGTCAGTATTGCGGAGCACTCGGGAAACGGGCGAACTGTCAGGTCGCGGTCAGTGTCCATGCAGCCACCGACACCGCGTCGTGTCCGTTGGACTGGCAGTTGTATCTGCCCCGGGAGTGGACGGACGAGCCGGGCCGCTGCCGCCGGGCCGGCGTCCCCGACGACGTCGTCCACCAGGAGAAATGGCGCCTCGCGCTCGGGCTGCTGGACAACGTGAGCGAGTGGGGGCTGAAAGCCCCGGTCGTGGTCGCGGATGCGGGCTACGGCGTCAGCACCCTCTTCCGCCATGGCCTGGAGGAACGGGGCCTGTCCTACGTGCTGGCGCTGACCGGGAAGGAAGTCACCCACGAGCTGGACATCGAGCCCCACCAGCCGGATTACGGAGGACTGGGCCCACCGACGCTTGCCCGCTACCGGACGGCGCCGCGAGCACTTACCGTCCACGCTGCCGAGGCTGCTGCCGCCGACCACTTCGCTGAGGTGGCCTGGCGACAGGGCAGTAGAAGCACGATGACCTCACGGTTCGCGGTCCTGGCTGTTCGCCCGGCGGGCAAGCAGTCCCTGGCCGCCGCCCAAGCGGCAGGCGGCGGACGCAACCAGTGGAACGGCGTCCTGCCCCCGTCCACTGTCTTGGTGGAATGGCCTGCGGACCAGGACGGGCCGACGGGTTTCTGGATATCGAACCTGCCGCCCGAGACACCCGTCGCCGAGCTCGTGCGGTGGGCGAAGATGCGCTGGCGCATCGAACACGACTACCGCGAACTCAAGCACGGCCTGGGCCTGGACCACTTCGAGGGACGCACCTGGCGCGGCTGGCACCACCACGTCACCCTCGTCACCGCCGCCCAGGCATTCCTCACCCTCAGGCGGCTCGACCCAAAAGTCCCCACGCCGGCCTGACCCTCTATCAGGTCCTGGACGGCCTCCAGGACCTGCTGAAGGGCTGGACCGGCACCTGCACCACCTGCAACCGCCCCCTACCCCGCAACCGGAGCAGACGCAGAACCTAACGAAGCACTATTAGGAGCTGTCCTGGCGATCATGTGACCGTCGGCTGATGTGCTCGTTGTTCTAGTCTGCCTCCAGCAGCGCCGCATCCAGGCGAGGATCGCTCCACACCACGCGGGCCTCGGTGAACTCTGTGTGGACCAGGTCGCGGGCCTGCACCTGGCGGGGTTCGGGTTGGGCGACGTGCAGGGCGGTCAGGACCAGGCCCGGGGCGATGAGGTAGCCGGTGCCGTAGGACTTCTCGCCGCTGCCGGTGCTCTGCACTTCTACGGTGCGCCGTTCCCGATCCCCCGATCATCGGCATGGCGTCTAGTCCAGGCCCGTCCGGCCAGGGAGCCGCCGCGGCCGCCCGCCGTGTCCCCGATCTCCAGGTCGTTCCCGTCCGCGTCGGGGGCGACGCTGAGGGTGACCGTCATGCGGTGGGTGGCGGTCTGTGACCGTTCCCCTTTCGCGTCCGTGGAGACGACGAACGCTTTCACGCCGCCGCCCGCCGACGCGGTGTGCCGCAACTCGATCCCCAGGTCGAGGACGACGTCCTTGACCGTGAACCGGATCCGCGAGCCCGCCCCGTTGCGCTGGGCCGCTGCCAGCCCATCACGCACCGCCTTGATCGCATCCGACAGCTCGGTCGGCCCCAACTCCATAGATTCCCTTTAACCATTGATTCGCTGCGTCAGTGTGCCCCGGCCGACGGTGGCGTGGAAGTGCGCTGTCGGTCGAATACCGCCCGGCGCCGACATGATCTCGACTAGCTCCCAATCCCGCTCGGCCCGTGCTGTTTTGGCCCGGCGGACCGCATGAGCGCGGACCGGGCCGCGATGCGTCGGGCCGGCGCGGCATCGCACCGGCTCACCGCCGGGAGAGCACCCCGGTCTGGGCCCGCATGGCGGTGCGGTCGAGTTCCTTGAAGATCTGCTCGCGCACCTGGGTGCGTGAGCCGGGGATCTGCAGGGGCCCGTAGCTTGTCTCGAACCGTGCCAGGTGTGCGCGCATGCGCTGGTAGAGGTCGGGGTGGCGGTGTACGAGCTCGTCGTAGGCCTGATCGCCGGCTCGCTTGAGCAGAGCGTGGCTGGGGTCGGCGCGCTCGGCCAGCGACAGGCCGTCGTAGAGCGCGGTGGTCAGGTGCACGGCCTGGGCGCGGCGCTGCAGCAGCGGGGAGAACAGCCATCGCCGGGAGCGGAGTTGCTCCAGTTGCGCGACGGGGCGGGCAGTGGGGGTGCGGATCAGGTCGGTGAGGTTCTTGGTGTGCGGGTCCTCTTCTTGCTGATATAGGCGTCGCACAGCGCCTGGCCGTTTTCGAGGGTGGTAGGCCCTCCGGCGGCCCAGGGGATCTTGTGGTCCGCGTGCCATCCGTCCGTGAGCGCCGTGCTGCATCCCTGGCAGCGCCCCTCGGCGTGGTCGTACAGGATGCTGCGTTGGTCCTTGCTGAAGAACCGGAGCGAGTCACGCTCGACCATCGCACCCCCACCTTCCTTGTGGAGTAACGAACTTGATGGACCAAAAGGTATCGGCGGGGTCTGACAACGGGGCCAGAACGCAGCTGTGATCACCGCCTTCGCGCGGCGATCCATCGCCGACCGCCGATTGATCCCACGCCGAGTGCTATGAATTGAGCGCGCGGATCACGAGCCTGATCCACCGTGGCGATCATGGGGCGGGAAGTGCGGAATGACATTCAAGCGAAGGCAGGCAGACCCGGTCGGAGTTCCGGGGGATCCGGAACAGCTGTACCGGCTGCTGGCACGGGGGAACCGGGGGCCCGACTCGGTCTGGGGACACCAGTCGAAGGTGCTCGAACACTGGCACAAGGAGTTCCGTGACAGGAGCGATGTCGCGCTTGAGCTTCCGACCGGCGCGGGCAAGACCCTCGTCGGGGGTCTGATCGCTGAGTATCTACGCCGGGCGGAAGGGCATCGGGTTGCCTATCTATGCCCCACTCGGCAACTTGCCGTGCAGACGGCGAGGAAGCTGGACGACTACGGGATTCCCCCGTCCCTCCTCATTGGCCCCTCGCGTCACTGGGACCAGGCCGATGTGGCGCGCTATCAGGCCGGGGCGTCGGTTGCCGTCAGCACCTACAGCCACGTGTTCAACTCACGGCCTCGGATCGACACGGCGGATGCTCTGATCCTGGACGACGCGCATGCCGCCGAGGGATACGTCTCCAAGCCCTGGAGCCTTCGGTTCAGCCGGCGCACACACGAGGCTGCTTACAAGGACCTGCTCGCCGCGCTGAGCCCCGCCCTGGACCCTCTACTGCTGCCGCATCTGAGGTCGGACAATCCCGGGAGCCAGTACCTCGCCGGGATCTACTTGGCCTCTCCCGCGGTCGTGACTGCCCATGCCGGCCACGTGGAGGCGGTCATCCGGGAAGCCGTTGCCCAGGGCAAGATCAGCGACGATGCCGTCCATGTCTGGAAGTTCCTCGAAACCCATGTGGCGGACTGCCTGGCGTACGTGTCCTACCGCGAGATCCTCATCCGCCCGCTGATCGCCCCGACGTTTCAGCACAGCGCGTTCAACAGTCCCCAGCAGCGCATCTATATGAGCGCCACCCTGGGGGCCGGCGGCGAATTGGAGCGGGCCTTCGGCCGGTCCAAGATCCACCGCATTCCTGTCCCTGCAGGTTGGGACAAGGAAGGGACCGGGCGACGGTTCTTCCTCTTTCCAGAACTGACCCGAGACCTCGCCTCGAACCCGAAGGCGGTGGCACCTTTCGTGCGCCGCGTCATCGAGCAGGCGGGGCGCGTGGTGGTGCTCACTCCGGAGACCCGCGTGGCCGACAGGTTCTGCGAACGGTTCCTCCCGGAGGACTTCCTGACCTTCACCGCCCCAGAGGTCGAGGATGACCTTTCCGTCTTCACCTCGGAACCCTCCGCAGCCCTGGTTCTGACCAACCGTTACGACGGCGTCGACCTTCCGGACGAGGACTGCCACCTGGTCGTGTTCGCGGGCCTTCCAGCCAATGGTGATCTCCAGGAGCGCTTCCTCCATGACTTCGTAGGCGCCGACGAAGTACTTCGCGAACGTATCCGCGCTCGCATCCAGCAGGGCGCCGGCCGGGCGACGCGCAACCTTCGTGATCATGCTGCTGTTCTAGTCCTAGGCCGGGATCTGACCTCCTATCTGGCCCGACGGGACATTCAGGCATCGATGCACCCCGAAATCCATGCCGAGCTGGAGATCGGCGTGGATGCGTCGCTTGACCAATCCTCTGAGGACCTATGGGGGAACCTGGCCATCTTCAACGCTCAGGACTCTGAATGGGAGGAGGTGGAAGAGGACATCGTCAGGCATCGGGAAACCTACGACCGGCAGGACGGGCCCGGCGCCGCAGCTCTCCAAAAGGCCGTGCGAAGCGAGGTCGCTGCCGCGAACGCCCTGTGGTCCAAGGATCATCAGTTCGCACTCACCGCGATCAAGACAGTGACGGATCAGCTGCGCAATGCCCAGACACCGAAGAGGTACAGCTCCCTATGGAGCTACCTGGGCTTTTGCGTCGCCCACCGTCTGGCCGAAGTCTCGAGCGAGCCGCAACTTCGCCAGGCCGCAGCCAACTACTTCCGAGAAGCTCGGCGCAACAGCCTCGGCACGACGTGGTTCGACCGCGTCGCCCCCGTTGCCGCACCTTCCACCACTGCGGTCGAAGAACTCGAGCCCACCGACGAGACAGCCATGAACGCCATCCTGGCGGCGAAGGACCTGTGGAACCCTGAAGCGTTCCAAGCCGTCATGGAGACCCGGGCAGGACTCCAGCAGTCGGATCCCGACCCATACGAAGACGGTCTCGTCCACCTCGGGCGCCTGGCAGGGGCGACCAAGAGCTACGGAGACTCACGCGACGGCAGAGCCGCCAAGCCAGACGCCGTCTGGATCTTCGGCGACGCCCGATGGGTGATCTGGGAAGCGAAGAACCAGGCTACGGAAACCGGCGAGATCGGAGCCGAGCAAGCGCGGCAGGCCGGCGGCCACCGGCGAACGACAGAGAAGGCGGAGGGCGCCGTGGCGCCCGGCGACTCCATTTGCGTCCTCGTCTCCCCGAAGCCGAAGGTGAACGAGGGGACGTACAACGTCGCCGAGGAGAATGTCTATTGGGTGCGGCCCCCTGAAGTTCTTGACCTTTTTGACACGCTCACCCGTGCGTGGCAGGACGCACGGGCCCGCAATCCGTCGGCCATGAGCGTTTCCGACCTCGCGGCAGTGTTCCGTGAACACCAGGCGCTGCCGTCCCAATGGCTGCCCACGTTGCGCCGCCAGCCGCTGTGGCGGTCGCCTGCGCAGTAGCCCACCACTTTGGATGGAGCGGGACGGACGGGTACGAGACACCGTCCCCGTGATCTTCCATCCGGTGTGGGTTCGACGCCCCGCGCGGCAGCGGGGGAGGCCTCACGGGCGCGGAGCTAGGCTCTCCGTCTGCCTGTGCCGCCGGCTTTGTTTCGTCGCCAGCAGAGACCGGCTCCGTCCTCACATGAAGCCGCTGCTCGCCGCCCTCGACCTGGCCACCGGCAAGATCTACTACCGGTCCGCCACCGCAAGCGGTGGCATGAGTTCCTCGGCTTACTCAAGGTCCTGCGCAGCCGCTGGCCAGGCGAGAAGCTCTACATCGTGCTGGACAGCTTCTCCCCCGCACAAGCACCCGAACGTCCGGGCCCGGGCGACGGCGAACGAGGTCGAACTCGTCTTCCTGCCCACCTACGGTTCATGGCCGAACTGGATCGAGTCCGAGTTCGCGGCGTTGCGGAATTTCGCGCTCAACGGCACCGACCGTCGCAGTCACGGCGAGCAGAACGCGGCCATCGCCTCCTGCAGCCGCTGGCGCAACGCACGCGCCGCACCGAAGACCGGCTTCGCCATCGAGTCACCCATCCGCACCTGGACCGACTACCCGGCTAAGGCGGCTTGAGAAGTCCTCCACCATCCCCTCATGACGGGTCGGCCATATCTCCATGGCATGGACGATCTCCGCCAGCCGGGCCTGGAAGTCCACCATCGTGACCTCGCCTCGTCCGTACTCCTGCCACAGGCCAACGAGCTGGTCCTCCCACCCTCCGAGCTCGATCAGCTTGTCCGCCAGAGTGAACCCGTCCAGCGATGGCTTACCCACCTCAAGCACCCAGCGAGTCGCAGCCGCACCTGCTGTGACGCCGCGGCCGGCCAGCTCGACCACAGTGAACGTCACCTTGGCATCCGCCGCAACCGCGAGGAACACACCCAGCGACACGGAGTTCCGCACGGCCAGCCCGCGCCCGGAGGTATCCGACTCGCTCATTCACCATCACTCCCGCCCAGGCCCAACAGGAGACGACCATAACGAGTTGTCCGGACAACGATCCGGGACGAACCACTACTAAAGGCTGTCCCGTAAACGATCTCCGCCTCATGGGTGTCGGGGGTAGTGAGGGTGATCGGCGTAAGTTGACGCGAGGTCAAGCAGGTCATCGCATGGCCAGGTCTCGCCGTCGTACTGACAGTCGTCGCGGTTGTCCCACGGTAGTTCGGGGTCGCCCATGGCAGGGCTGAGGACATGGCGGCCGAGCACGCGTCGTTTGGCCTCCACCTCCCGCAGGACGCGAACGGGGTCGTGCAGCGCGACGTGTAGGGCGATCGTGGGATGGAAGCCGGAGAGTTCTCCTTGGCAGAAGTCGACCGTGTGCCCGTGAGCGGTCCACTCCTCGCAGCCGTCACCGTTGCAGCGTCGGGCCAGGTCGGCCTCTTCATCCAGCCGTGTGCGGAGGAACGTCACCAGGTCTTGATTCATGGGGTCATCTTGGATGACGCGCCAGGCCCGGTCGCCTGATTTCCATGCTGCGGGCAGGGCCCGGCTGACAGGTCGACAGTGGAATGATCTTGCTGTGGCTGGTGTGATCACGGCGTCGGAGCCGTCTTGGATAGCCCCGTTCACCGGGCTGAGCCCCCGCATCTTCGGCAAGTTGGTGACTCAGTTGCGGGAGGCAGATGCCGATGCCGTCGGCCGGGGCCGACCGTGGAAGCTGTCGCTGGAGAACCGGGTGCTGCTGGTCACGGCGTACTGGCGGACCAACCTCACCATGCGGCAACTGGCCCCGCTGTTTGGGGTGTCGAAGTCGGCGGCGGGACGGGTAATCGACCACCTCGGGCCGAAACTCGCTCTGCAGCCCCGCCGGCGGTTCGCGAGGGACGCTGTGCTGATCGTGGACGGCACCTTGGTGCCCACCCGCGATCGTAAGGTCGCAGAGCAGTCGAAGAACTACCGCTACTCCACCAACCACCAGGTCGTCATTGACGCTGACACTCGCCTGGTCGTGGTGGTCGGCCGACCGCTGGCGGGTAACCGCAACGACTGCGTGGCCTGGGCGGAGTCCGGTGCCGAAGCCGCCGTGGGCAGCACCACGACCATCGCCGACGGCGGCTACCCGGGCACCGGGCTGGTGATGCCGCACCGCCGCCGCAAGGGCGAGGAACTGCCCGCATGGAAACAGGACCACAACAAGTCCCACAAGCAAGTCCGGGCCCGTGTCGAGCACGCCTTCGCGCGCATGAAGACCTACAAGATCCTGCGCGACTGCCGTCTCCGCGGCAACGGCGTCCATCACGCCATGCTCGGCATCGCCCGCCTGCATAACCTCACTCTCACTGGGTAGCTCAGCCCGCCTTCCCTGAACCGAGCACGTCCCGACCAGCCGGGGAGATCGTTTACGGGACAGCCTTTAGGGGTGAGCGCCGCGCGGTTTGCGGCGAAGGGCCTGAGCACCGAAGAAGGCTCGGGTGTGCGTGTGCGGGCGTTCACCCGCACGGTCATGGATCAATGGGGCGCGGCCGCAGCCGGGGAGACCGTCGTGGCCGTGGCCTGGGAACTCGCCGCCAACGCGGTCCAGCACGCGCTGCACCTGGACGCCCGGGCGCATCAGCCGGGCCTTGCGTGGCTCAGTCTGGTGCGCAGGGATGAGGCGGTGGTCTGCGCTGTGACCGACAGCAGCCCCGCGGCACCGGTTCTGCGCTCACCTGCCCCCTTGGGCACCAGTGGGCGAGGTCTGCATATGGTGGACCGGCTCAGCTCGCACTGGGGGTGGTCGCAGTCACCGAGCGGCACCAAGACGGTCTGGGCGAGAGTGCCGACAGCCTGGTGAGCACCCGACGTGCCGCGTCAGCTGGGGATGAGGCGTAGCGCCGGCCGCGCGGCCTGTTCTGTGCTGCGGCCGGCGCCGCCGGTTCCGACCACGGCGGTCACCGGAACGAGGCCGAAGACGTATTCGTTTAGCTCGGCCGGTGAGATATCCAGGTCTGCGGCAACGTCTTGCGGGAAGATGCGTTGACCACGCAGGACCTGGAAGACCTTGGCGAGAAGCTGACTTGACTCCCGGGCCATCTCCTTGGCATCGGGCTCCCCTCGCCGGTAACCACGCCGGGACAGTTCCTTGGCGGCCTGCGTGTACCGCCACTCCGACAGCAGGTTGAGCTTGCGCAGCCGGTAGGTCAGCGCCATGGCAGACACTCCCCACTTCCGCTTGGCGCTCAGGATCCGTTCGACTGAGGCGTTGTGCAGCTGCTGGGCGAGGATTCCGGCCTGCGGCATCAGGAAGGCCGAGGCGAACTCGTCCGCCTCCGACTCCGTGGCCGGTCCGCGCGGAATGCGGTGCTGGCAGTGCAGAACGAGATGCCCGAGCTCGTGGGCTGCGTCAAAGCGCCCCCGCTGCCCGGTCTTGCGCGTGTTCAGGAACACGAACGGGGTCGTGGCCTTGATAGTGGAGAACGCATCTGCGTCCAGGCAGTCGGGCGCGAGCGAGAACACCCGGACCCCATTCGACTCCAGCAGGTGCACCATGTTCGGCACCGGTGCTTCGCCCAGCCCCCAAGCCGCGCGGACCTGAGCCGCGGCTTCACTCGGAGACCGGTGAGGGAACGTCGGAAGGTTCGGCTTCGGCAGCTTGAAACGTTCCTCCAGCCACGTGTTCAGGTCGGCCGCGATCGCCCCCGAACTCAGCGCACTGTCCCGTTCGAGCGCCGTCATCTTCGAGGGGGCCCGGAAGCTGACAGCATCGGGAGTCAGCTCCGCGGGCGCCGGTCGGGAGAAGAAGGGCAGTGGGTAGCCAAGCGCGTCGGCGAGGGAAGCGAGACTGTCGTCCGAGGGCGGCTTGCGGCTGTTCTCGAACGCCGTGATGCTCTGAGCCGAGACACCCGACTTCTTAGCCAGCGCCGCCAGCGTCATGCGCCGCCGCTGCCGCGCCAGCACCAGCCGCTCCGGGGTGAACACGTGCCTCATCCCACTTTCTTCGCCATCTTGCCTTGTACGTCAGCCTCCCAGGTACTCCACCATGACCTGCGGGTTGTCCCCGTCACCGGGGTCGTCCAACAGGGCCACGTCGAACCCGGGGTCGCCCAGGTCGGGAAGCTCCAGCGGAATCCGCTCGATCCACTCGTCAACGTACGCGCCGTTCATCTTCACGGGCAGTGACAGCTCCGCGGAGATGCCTTCGTTGTCCCGCTTGTACAACAGGCACCACGTAGGCATTTCGTCGAGCTCCCGACCCCAGCGCGCCTCGTCGCGCGTCATCAGGACGAACTGGCCGTTGTTCTCGACCAACCGCGCCATCTTCGGACCCTTGGGGTTCCTCGACCGCACCCTGGCGTCGAGATCGCCGACCCCGCCGGCCGCGCTGATCGCGGTGACCACATGGGTCCGGTCCGGGTGCATCGTCCGCAGGATGCTGTCCCGGGTCGTGTATTCCCAGCCCAGTGGCGTCAACTGCTCGGCCATATACCGGTTGGTTCGGCTCCAGAACATTGTTCCCTTCATGGATGGAGCGTCCATGTCCGTGCAGCTACGCACGTCCTCCGCCGCCAGGTCCAGGGCCAGGTGGAAAAGGTCCTTCGAGAAGTCGAGCTCAACTAAGCGCTCGTCGCACTGCCGCGGATCCAGGTGCTGCAAGTCCCCTCCAAGCAGATGAGTTTCAAAAATCCTACCTCATTCGAGGTCGAATTCTTGAAACCCGCACCGATTCTCGCACATCAGTTCTATTTTGTCATCTGATGTTGAGCGCTCGTCAACTGTGCTGCATGCGGCAGGGGTTTATGGATGGCGTCGGGGGCGACGTTGGTCGCGGCCGCCTATGCGGGTCGAGGCACTGCCGGGAGCGGGTCAGTGGAGCGTGTGGCGGCCGTCGGGCAGCCACCCCTCCAGGAATCCGGCCAGGAAGGTGATTACGCCTTGAGGGGACACCTGTCGTCGTCGGTGGCGGAGCTTCTCCAGTGCCCATAGGGAGTAACCGCCTTCGCGGTCGCAGGCCGAGCGGGCGTCCTCGTTGGTGATCCGGTAGATCAGGAGGTGGGTCTCCGTGATCCTCTCGTACTCCCAGGTTTGATCACTGCCGGAGGTGTGGACCCCTCGGACCTCCGCAAGTTGTGGGTTGCTGATTCCGAAGGTGCGAGCGAGGTGCTGCCGTGCCTGGGCGGCGGGTTCGACGCCCGTTCCGGTATGGATCGACGGGATGGTCCAGGTGTCGCAGCAACTGCCGCACAGCAGTAGCTGCCGGTCGTCGTTGATGAGCAGCAGAAGTGCTCGCCGATCCTGTTGTGCGTCTGGGACGTGCTGGATGGTCACCACACCACCTTCCCTTCTTGCTATTAAAATAGCAAGAAGGGAAGGTGGTGTGGTGACTGGTCGCCCCTGGCGGTAGTAGACCGCTTATGCCGTCGCGCGCCTACGGCTTCGTTGCGCCGTGAATCTGGGCTGCTCGACGGATGAGGTGACGGACACGGGCCCTTCGGTGTGTCTGGTCGCGAGCGTGCATTTTGCATGCTGATCGGCTTGCCGGATCCGCTCACTGTCTCGTGCCCGCAGATGTCTGCTCTCCTCCAACTTCCAGGCACTCCTGGCCTCATCGGTCTGTAGCCGCCCGGTCGGGCCCCGCGTCGCAGGGAGTTCGTAGCCGCACCCTCTGACCTCGGATGGTCTGGGATGTTCGACCGGCTTTGCTGCGTCGCCCACCTTTCACGATGTCGGCTAGAGGCAGTACGAGCGGAACCCTTGGGCCGCTTATTTCCAGGCGTGTCGGAGAGTTCTGGGTGCTGACCGGCGCCGACCGGGTAGTGATCGTTTCTTCGGTGAATCGGCGCGGCCGAGCGGGTGAAGTTCGCCCCAGGAGCCTTCCGCCCGCGTGCAGGGGACGGGTACAAGACGGGGCGTGATCAAGAACCTGATGAGGCGCGGCCTGCCCGCGTTCACCTTCGCTGCCCTGCCACTGCTCGTCGGAACGCTTCCCGCGGAGGCAACGGTCCCTGGAGGCGAGCTGCCCGTCACCTCTCGCATGTCGGAGCGGCCTCTCGCCGGCGGACCCGTGGCCCTCGCACCGCTGTCGCTGTTCGAGGCGATTGACCAGATTCCCGTCGCCGTGGAACAGCGTGACGGGTACAAGCGGGACTTGTACAAGCACTGGAACCGTGGCCTGAATGCTGAGGATGGCTGCGACACCCGCCGCGAGGTCATCCTCTCCGAGGCCGTCGAAGCGCCCGAGGTCGGGGCTGGGTGCAAGCTCACCGGTGGCTCATGGCTGAGCCCGTACGACGGGGTCACCGTGACCGCCGCAGGTGGTCTGGATGTGGACCATATGGTTCCTCTCGCCGAGGTCCACGACTCCGGTGGGTACGCATGGGACGCTTCCCGCCGCGAGGCGTACGCGAACGACCAGGCGTCACCCCTGACGCTGATCGCGGTCACTGCCAAGTCGAACCGCAGTAAATCGGATAAGGACCCGGCCCAGTGGATGCCCCCGGCCGGTGGCTACCACTGCCAGTACACAGCCGAGTGGGTGGCTACCAAGCTCCGCTGGGCCCTGACCGCCGACGAGGCCGAACATGAGGCGCTGCTCGGTCTGGCGGAAGACTGCCCCGGCACCACGGTCGTCTACGAGCCCGCACATTAGGCCCGGCTCCCAGCCCGGGCCATAAGCCGTTGCTATGGCCCGGGCCACGAGGCCTGGCTGTAACTGCACGCGTGGTCAGCAGCTTCAAGATGGCCGCCGCAGGTGGGATCGTCACTTTCGGCGCCGACGGAGTTCGGTCTCGCCGCGGGGGGCCTCCGATCGCCTTTGTCCTTGACCCTTTGTGTAGTGGCGGAATTTCAATGCGCCCCGTTGGTAGGCAATTGCCAGCGGCGGGCCGCTCCTCGGCAGAACGACTCCGCCTGCGAGCCACGTTGGGTGGCCGGCCGTCAGGAGTCGTTTTCAGGGGCCATCCATGAGGAGGGCACGAGGCCCGAGTCGTTCCCGTAGCGCCAGCGCTGGACGACGTGGTCGCTGAAGGCGGGATCGTCAAGGTCGGCGTGCTCCATAACGATGATCTGCATCCTGCCGGCGAGCTGCTCCAGTGTGTGGTGGATGGCTTTGAAGATGTTCAGCAGATGCGTGCGGTCGTTGGTCTGCAGGTCCTCCTCGTCAGTCGGCTCAGCGGGGAAGTAGACCTGTGAAGGCTGGTCGAGGATCAGCACTCGGGGAACAGGACCGCTGTGCTTGGTGAACCACTCGTGGAGGCTGAGAAGGGTGGAGACGTGGTAACCGAGATGGTTCTCAGCGCTGCCCATGTTCTTCAGCTGGACCGGGCCATCGAGAGTGTCGGCGATCACCGTCAGGCGGTTGGTGTCGAGGCGAATGGGTGAGTCGGAGAAATCGAGGTCGAGTGCCCTGGCCTTCTCCTTGATCCCCTGGTTGATCAAAGACAAGAAACTGGTGAGACGCTCGTCCTGAGTGCTACCGCTCAGCTGCTCCTCGAGCTCCGCAATCTGCTCGCGCAGCTCCTCACGGCGGTCCAGGACCCGTGGCGCGGCGGCATGCTGGGCGGCCGTGTCGAGGTAGAGACTGATGCGCCCCTGGACGATGGCCGATCGGCGCAGATCGTCCGGCTCCTGCTGGATGGCACGCATCGCGGTGGTGAGTTCGCGGGTCTCGTCCTGGTTCCGCGCCAGCTCGGAGCGGAGTTTTTGCAATCGAGTTTCGTGGTCGGCGAGCAGGCGCTGAATGGCGGGAGTGTCGCTGCCGATTGCCCGGAGATCGCCGTCGAGGTAGGCGACGTCGCGCCTGAGATCGGCGATGGTGGCGTTGGCGGAGGGGACACGGCTGTCGCACACCGGGCAGCGGTCCTGCCCGGAGGTTTCTGCATCTTGGTTGATGAGCCCTAGAGAGGTGAGGCGAGCGCGCTGTTCGACGGCTTGGTCGTTGAAGTCGGTGTTCTCGGCCAGTTCCACCTTCAGGTCGGCGATCTGGGCCCGGGTCTGTGCGAAAAGCCGGCGCAGTTCGGTCCGGCGGGAGTTGAGGGCCGCGAGGGGATCATCGTCCGCCAAACCGTGCTGCGGAGAGCCATGGGCCATGGCGTTGCGCAGGCGCTGGAGGACGACGTCTGCTGTCAGTGCACCGGTCTGTGGTGGCAGGAGGCCAGCTTCGACTGCCTCAGTCAGCAGCGCCTGAGCCTGACCGCTGGCCGGCGTGAGATCTGCCGAGATGGCGACCACGGCTTCGTTGTCCGCCAAGTCGCGGCGCAGATTGCGGAGTTCGTTCTGAAGCAGCGCCTGGTCGCGGTCCACTGCGCCGAGAAAGTACGGGATGACTCCCCGGATGGTGTTCGGCTTCCAGTCCTCGCCCTGAGAGTGGAAGAGAACGTCAGGGTTGGCGACTTCATTCTGGGCCTGGAAACAGAAGAAGAGAGCGTGGCGCACAGAAGGGGCGATGAGCGTGTTCTTGCCGACGGCCGGAACACGGACAGTGTTGTCGATGCCGCAGAACTCGCTGAGGAGGCCGCGGGCAACGTCACCGGGCGTTGAGAAGCGAAGGTCTTCCAGGGCAGGGGGAGGAGCATCAGGGGCTTGGGCGAGTACACACATGACGGTGCTGACGGCCTTGCCCTCCGGAGCACGGCGTGCGACGAAGAGTTGCTGACCGGGCTTGAACAGGGTGATGGCATAGGCGCTGACATAGTCGCGGACCTTGCCGGCTTTGACTGGGTAATCAGAGCTGGCAAGGCAGTAGTCGATGATCGTCAGCAGTGCGCTTTTGCCTCGCCGGGAGTCGCCCGTGACGATGTTCAGGGCCCCTGTCTTGAAGGGGACAATGTTCATCTGGCCAGGTTGCTTGCCGTAGATGGTGACCGCTTGAATCTGGAACGTCACGGTTTGACTCCGAGGAGGGTCAGGACAGTGATGAGGCTGCCCGTGCTGGGCAGCCAGCGTCCGAGGAACAGGGCTGCCCTCTGGGCCGCGATGGTTTGTTCGGTGGTTCCTGTGATCTCTAGTGTCGTGGGGCCTGCCGCCAGGACAAGTCCTCCGTCCGAAGTGCGCAGTGCGCTGGTCTGAAGTGCGAAGAGCACTCCGGGGCGTACCACGGCGGACAGTGAGGCAGCGTTCCTGGTCATCGCGATGCGGACACTCTCGTGCATGTCGAGCCACTTCATCAGGCCGGACTTCATCGTGGGGGGCAGCTTTGCCCTGATCGGGGGCTGCAGGGCCATGATCCCGGCCGTCACGGCTAGATGCAGGGGGCAAGGGCCACCGTATTGCTGCGCGTATCCCTGGACGGCGCGGGTGCAGAGCAGCCCGGTGAAGGCGGGGTTGTACAGGGCACGCTCCTCGCGGCTCAGGTTCATCCGTGGGCCTCGGCAGGCTCGAGAAGCTGCATCAGCCGGGCCGCAAAGTCCGGGTGCCATCCGACTCTGCGCTCGTCGGCGAGCATGTGGTAGGAGCCCTTGGTCACAAATACCTCATCACAGCCATCACGGATCTGGAAACGGGCCTCGGTGTCGACCCACCGGTAGATCAGCCTGGCTTCGGCCTTCATCTTTTCCTCGGTGGCCTCCGGGCCCAACTCCTCTTCCATCAACGCGAAGCGGGACTCCCACTCCTCCACCAGCCGGCGTTCGTACTCACCGATCTCGCCAGCGCGCAGGAGGCTTTCGTTCAGCCACCGAGAGCGCTGGGCGAAGGCGCGGACATAGTCCCGGACGGCGTAGCCGATGCGTGTGGAGCCGACCCCGATCAGCCCAAGCTGCTGGACGAAGACCTTGTCCGCCTGTTCCCCAAGATCGCCGGACATGCCGACGATGTCGCGGTCGATCGGCAGGTTGTCGTAGTGAAACTGTCGTTGCAGGCCGGTGAAGAACTCGTCGAACTCGACGCCAGTCACCGGGCTGCCGCCAGGAGTCCGCATCTGCTCGATCACACGGTCGTAGAACCAGCCCTCCAGCCTTTGCAGGAAGGACTGGGCGGCACTGTGGCCGGCAGCTACCGCAGCCAACCGCAGCATGGAGGTGCGGACATCGGAGATGTCCCCTGTACCCCCGACGACCTGAATCCGTGCGAGCAGAGCAGTCTGCTGCGGTTTGGCCAGCCCGGTCAGAGCGGCGAAGGACTTTCGCAGCTCCGTACTCGTGGTCTTTGAGGCCTTTGCCGCATCGCAGAGAAGCGTCAGGGCCAGGCCCTCGTCGCGATTCCGCGTGACGCGGTGCTGGAGAAGACATCCCACGCTGCCCTCGGGCAGTTCTGCTGTGGTGAGCAGGTAGAGATTCGTGTTGTTCAGGTCGATCCGCCCTGCTGCAGCGGCCTCCGCCCAGATCCGCAGTGTCTTCCAGAGATCCTTGGAGGTGTTGGTCAAGCGCACGCCAACAGCACGCTGCTTGAGCTGAAGCAGGTCTGTCATGGAGCCCACGTGCTGCTCAATATCGTCGGCGGCCTCGACCGCAATGCTCCAGTCTGGGCCTGCGTTCATCCACTGCTCGATGCACAGGTGCAGAGCTGTAGCGAACTGGAAAAGGTAACCCAGAGCCGACGCTGACGCCTCGTACTGTTCACCTCCGTCTGCCATCACACCCCCAGAGCCAGACCGGTCCGGCGATCATTTCATGAGAGGACTGATCCGCCAAAGGGATCACTCGCAGCGAGCGTGCCTTCCTGACGGAACCGGTACGTCGTATCGGGGGTTGCTCGTGACCGTCCTCGGTAGGCCGCGAGCGGGTCGCCGGGAGTCGACCACGCCGCGGACAATTCAGACCGAGTTCAAAGCCCTGTCGGTAACGACGAAGATCCGTGGACTTACAGCCCGCAGCCGTCCTTACGACCCGAGGCCGAAATAGGCGGTGGCCCCGCGGAACGGCTGGGCCGAGACGGTCGGCGGCGTTCGCGCGCCGATCGGCGACTTCATCCGGGGTCACGAGCGCGACCGAGCGCCTCGAGCCGAGGTTGACCTTGCCCTCACGGTTCGTGCGTCAACTATTCGGCCTTGCTAAAGCTGAGACGAAGGTCTGGGCTCTCGGGGTGGGGTGTGGGTGAGCTGGGGATGAAACGGCGGGGGCGTGACCGAACGCGGAGTGGGGTGATCGCCCAGAAGCACTCAGGCGCATTGCTAAGGGCTGGCACTTGGAGAGACCATCCGACGCGCGAGGTCCAGATCGCTCAGGACGTTGAGCGCAGAATCTCGCTGTGGTCATGAACGCAGCGCGATGCTGCCTTGCCAGGTCTGGCGTTTGCAGAATCGAGAATCACGTTTTGTGATCTAGATGAGGAACGGGTTTGACCTGGGATTTTGAAGTTTTAGACACATCCCACGAAGGCAGGGCCTTGCGTAGAACGTGGCTGAATACTCTGAGTAAGCAAACAGCCGTGCTGCGGCAAGGGACCGCCGCTGAGGGCGGTCCCTGACAGGTTAGCGGATCGGATGCGGGGCGTGTGCTGAGGCGTTGGTTCCTGTGGTTGGTCAGCGGGCGTTGTTCGGGTGGTCGTCGGTGTCTGCGGCTTCAGTGGTGGCGTCGTTGTAGGCGGGGTCTTCCTGGTAGCGGGCGGCGCTGGTGGCGTTCTGAGCGAGGAGGAAGCCGAGGACGACGAGGCTCTGGGCTTCGGCGCCGAAGGCGATCATGCGGCGGTTCCACAGGGAGCGGTCGAACTGGGAGAAGCCTGCCTCGGAGTCTTCGCGGCCGCCGTAGAGGTGTTGGTGGACGGCGGTGTTGTCGGGGATCTGCAGGAGGTGTTCGGCGCGGTGGAAGCCGGTTTCGGCGTCGCTGTGTCCCTCGTCGCGTTCACCGGGGGTGGTGGTGATGCCGACGGGTTCGCGGTGTTCGTGGGGGCCGCGGGAGCAGGGGATGGTGACCAGGTGGTACCAGCGGTGGGTGTGGGTGCTGGTGCGGCGTTCGAGTTTGCGGACGGGAAGGGGGACGAGGGCGCTGGTGCCGTCGTCGAGGTAGGCGCGTTCGTGGGCGCGGCCTTGGGCGGACCACAGTTCGTGGCGGCAGCGGCGGTGGTCGATGGTGCGGATGTAGCGGGGCTGGGTGCCCTTGTGCTGTTTGTTGATCAGGAGCCGGCCTCGGCGGGCGATGACGTCGCGGTGCATGCCGCGGAAGGCGCCGTCGTACAGGACTCCCATGCAGCCGTCGGCGGCGTCGAGGATGTCGCAAGCGAGGTTGAGGGCGACGGCGGCTTCGCCGCCTTCCTGGTCGTGGGGGACGTGGGCGTAGTTGAGGAAGACGCGGCGGAAGTATCCGCGGTGGCGGGTGGAGAAGACGACGAACTTGGTGCCCAGGACCATCGCCTCCTTGGCGTCGTCGTCAGCGTTCGGTCCCCTTTCGGTCGTGGTCCGGTCGGCGGTGGCGTGTTTGCGGTCGGCTCCGCCTTCCTTCTGCCAGGAGGAGGCGGGGTCGACGCGGTGGCGGCGGATCTCGCCGGTGGTCGCATCGGTGCTGTAGGGGGTGGTGGAGAGGGTGGGGGATTTGGCGACGGTGCCGTCGCCGGAGATGAGCTGGTGGCGCTCAGGGCCGCTCCAGCAGCGGCGGGAGCCGGCCGGAAGCAGGCCTTGGCGAAGGGCCTGGGCGAGGGAGAGGTCGGCGAACGAGGCGTTGAGTGCTTCGAGGCGCGGGATGAGGAGCTTGCGTTGGGCGTGCTGCCACTGGTGGCGCGAGGGGCCTGTACAGGGAAGGCGTTCGGCCTCGTCCTTGCCGAGGTGGTGGGCGACGCCTTCGCGGATGGTGCGCCAGACCTCCTGGTCCTGCAGGTCGCCAGCGCAGTAACGGGCGGAGCCGTGGATGCCGCGCAGTGCAAGAAAGAGGACGTAGACGTAGGGCGGGTATTGGGGTGGGCGGCCCTGGCGGGGGCCGGGTTCAGTTTCGACGGTGGCAGCGAGGCGGTAGAGGTCTTCGAACCGAGCGACGTCGCGGACGCGTCGGGAGACGGTACGCAGATCGGATTCGCAGGCGCGGCGGGCGGTCTTCTTGCGTTTGGCGTGGTGGATGCGGTCACCGAAGAGGTCATCGGGCATTGCGGTTGCCTCCGTTGTGTGCGGGGGTGTGGTTGTTGTCGGTGTGTGCGCGCCAGTTGTGGCCGATGAGGGCGGCGGTGCTGTCGAGGGATGTCATGCCGAGGCGCCGGGCTGCGGCCTCGATGTGCCGGGTGCGAGTGAGGGTCTCCCGGCCGGCGTACGCGGTGATGGAGGCGGGCCGTACCGCGGTGTCGGCGCCGAGTCCGATGCGGTTGATCAGGTCGCGCAGGGCGACGCAGACGCGGGCCTGGATCTGTTCGGGTGTGCCATTGCGTGAGGAGACAGTGAGCGGGAGGTGCAGTGGGTCGTGTCCGGGCGGGGCCGTTGCCTGGATGTGGTGGGCGCGGGCCGTCAGGACGTGTGTGGCCCAGGTGTCCAGCGGGCACCAGCGGGGCTGGGTCTTGGTCGAGCCGTGAAGCCACACCCGCGCGGTCTGCAGGTCGAGGTCGGCGGGGGTGATGTGGCCGATCTCGCCGCTGAACCCGCCAGCCAGGGCGAGCGCGGCAGCGGCGGCGTGGCGGGTGGCGTGGTGGGTGAACTCGGCTGCTCGCCGCAGTTCGACGGCCTCGGCCTCGTCCAGGGGGCGGGTCTCACCCGTCGTCCGGGGTGGCAGGTCGATGTCGCGGGTGGGGTCGGTGTCGGTCAGGCCGAGTCGGCGGGCGGTGGTGAAGCACATCCGCAGGACGCTGCGGCGCAGGTGCCGGGTCGGCAGTGATGCCGGGGCCACCTTCCCGTGCCGGGTCCGGCCGTGGGCGTCGATGAACTGTGCGGCCAGAGCGGTGTCGAGGTCACCGAGCAGTTGGGTGCCGCGGACCACGGCGAATGCTTCGAAGCGGTGCAGCAGCTGGCCGAAGCGGCTGAGGGTCTGTTCGGACATCTCCCCGCGCGCGACAAGGTCCTGCCAGTCGGCGAGTACCTCGCTGACCGTGTCCGCGAGGGTGGGGTCACCGGCCACGGCCGGGCGGCCTTCCGGGCGCTGTGCATGGCTGTCGGTCTGACGGAGACGGCGGGTGCGGTGGACGGGGCATGGGGGAACCTCCACATGGGTGGTGCGAACATGCACCACGGTGCGGAGGATTTCCGGCGTCCGCAACGCGGGGGCGCCCATGCGGTGGGCGGATCGCCTGTTCGGTGTCCGTCCTGACGCTCGTTCAGCGCCCTGGGTTCAGGCAGGTGTTGGGCATGAGTGCTGGTTCCTTTCCGGTGTGGAGTGTCATGCTGGCCGACGGGGGTGGATGGCGAGGGGATCGAACCCTCCGCGCCCAGGCTCCAGATCCTCGCGCGGACACCGAGCCGCCACCCCCGGGGTGGGGGGCCCGCCCCCGGGGGGGGGGGCCCCCCCCGGGGGGGGGGGCGGGGGGGGGGGGGGGGGGGGGGGGGGGGGGGGGGGGGGCGTGGCAACACACCCGCCCCCCCCCCGCCCCATGCCCGCGCGCGCCCCCCCCCCCCCCCCCCCGGGGGGCCCCCCCCGCCCCGGGGGGGGGGCCCCACCCCGCTGCGGTTCACCCGGTTCGGTGGGCGGTCAGGCGGTGGGGGCGTGGGCGCCGCGCAGGCTCTGCAGGATGCCGTCGAGGAAGGCCGTGTAGCGGGTGTCGGGCAGGGCCTGGATGTCCTGGCGGGTCAGTCCGAGCAGGGCGGTGCCCGAGGAGGGTTCGGCCGGATCGGGACCCGGCCCGGCCTCCCCAAAGCCCAGGGTCTGTTCGGCGTTTAGGCCTTCCTGCGCCGCGCAGCCGTTGTCACTGTCCTGGGCCGGTGCCGCCCCCCCGGCGGGCGCGAGGTGCACGCGCAGCTGCTCGTCGCGGACCAGGACCAGGCCGATCACCAGCCACTCGACCAGGTACGTGCCGCGCAGCGGCACCCCGGGCAGGCCCGTGCGGAGCCGGGTGGCCAGTTCCTCCTGCGGCAGGGGGCCTTCGGCCAGATGCTGGCCGGCGGCCGCGGCGGACCAGTGGACTGCCAGCAGCGTGTGCAGCAGGAGCCGGGCCCGCGCGGAATCCCGCGTCCACAGTTCGGCGAACTCGCTTCCAGCGTCCGTGACCGCGTACACGCCGCGGCTGGCCCGCACCAGGCCCACGTCCGAGAGGAAGCCCATGCAGTCGCCGACGGTGGCCTCGCTGATCCTTGCGTGCCGTGCCAGCACGTGACGCTGCACCGGGCCTTGGCTCTCCTGGTCCGCCGGCCGGGACAGGAGAGCCAAGGCCACCAGGGTGCTGATCTGCTTCGACGGGCTGCAACGGCCACTGGGCATCGGCCCCCGCGACGCCCGGACAGCGTCCGGGTTCGGTGCCGACCACAAGGGTGTCGAGGCGTCCGCACCGGTCCCGGTGCCGGAATCCGGTTCTGAGAAGAAAGACATGGTGAGCCCATTTCCCGGCCCATGAGGGCCGAATTATCTCGGGGCTCTCGCGTGCACGCCATAAAGCGTCTACGATGAACGCGGTGCGTGAGCCCGAAAAGACGCGCGTCCCTGTGCCGCCGTTTGGTTTCCAGCCCCGGCGGCACTCGCGCGTACATACCTCTTTTGCTGTTCCGGTGATGTGCGGGGCGTCAGGCGTCACCCGCCCCGGGCGGTGCAGGAATGCTGTAGACGCCAGGCGAGGGCCGGACGAGTTCCCCGGTGCGCACCAGCCTGGTGAGTTCCGGGCTCAGTCCGCTGGGCTGCAGGTCCGGCCGCGCGGTTCCGAGGTGGCGGGCGATCTCCCTGCGCACGAAGGCGCAGCCGCGCGTCCGTGCGAACCCCAGGATCTCCTGGCTCATCGTCGGCTGTGCCCCGGCGGGCCCCGGCCGTGCCGACGCCCGGTCACGGACGGGTTCCGGCCTGTCGGCAGGGGGCTGCGCCGCATCGCCCAGCAGCTCCTGGACGCCTTGCGCCACCCGCCGAGAGACCTCCGCCCGCGTCTGTGCGGAACTGCACGCGGTGCGGGCCGCGGCGAGTTCCTTCTCGGCGCGCACGAGGCGTTCCTCGGCCGCGGTCAGCTGCTGCTCGTCACCCAGTGCCAGCGACCTCAGCTCCGCCAGAACGGCCAGCGCTGCCCGCATCTGCACCACAACACCTCCCGCACATTCCAGTTCCTGCAATCCGCGAGGAGATTATCCGGGAACACCTCAGCCAGGAAGGGATTCTCTGCAAATACCCCCTCAGGAGTGCAAAAAGCAGAGAGATCTGCCTTCGAACAAAAAACGAAAAAGGAGGGGAGGGGATGCTGCCGCGCAACACCTTCCTGTGTGCCCAGTGCGCCTCACCTGCAATTTTCGGCAAGACATCAGTAACTCAGCGTCAGTGCGGTCTGTGCGGAAAAGGAAGAGGGGGCGTGGGAGCGTCGAACTGGCCCCCGGAAAAGAGGTAAGAGGGTCGGGGCGCCGGGGCCTCAGGGGTCCAGTGTGGTCCAGCCGTCAGGGATCCAGCCCCTGACGTAGCCTTTGGCGAACAGGGCGAGCTCCGGGCTGACCGGATGCGCGAGGCGCGGCAGGACGTCCTCCCATGGCTCCCAGCCGCCCGCCCGGACTGGGAACAGCTCGCGGGTGTGCCCGGTGAAGACGCGGATCTCGCACCGGCCGGCCGGTGACCACAGGGGCAGGGACCCGATACGGGCGACGGCGTCACCCGGCCGCATCGTGCAGGCCGTCATGAGCCGCGAGGCGGCCTGCACGTACGTTTCGCGCTCCCGCCGCCGGGTCCGGGGCAGAGCCGGTTCGGCGCCCGGCTCCTGTCGGACCGTCAGGAGCTCATGATCGGGCCCGAAGCAGAGCAGATACACCCAACGACGCATCAGCGGTCCATACATGCACATGGAGAAATCATCTCCGCGCATGCGCGCGGCGCACGCGGAAGGCGGCCGAACAGGGGCGGGCGGTGTGTGGTGTCAGGCGGAGGGCTCCGGCGGGAGAGCCGCCGGACCCGGCCAGAGCTGGAACCCGAACGCGGCCTCGAGCCTGGCGATCGTTCCCAGGTCCGGCATGACCCTGCCGTTGGCGACCCTGCTGACGGTGGAGTGCGTGACACCCGTGGCGTCCGCCAGCGTCCGCAAGGTGTGCCCGCTGGACGTCATGGCGCGCTCGAGGTTGCGGGCCAGCGACTGCCCGTAGTGCGCGCTCACGGGAGCGTCGGCGGCCAGAGCAGCGTGCGGCCAGTTCCCGGCCACCGCATAGTGGCGCGGGACCTGATCGTTGCTGCTCCGGGGCATGCCGGGATCATCCCACGTGCCCATGGGTCCACGCCTTTCTCTGTAAACCCCTTGCCGGGGTCAGCCCGCATAGTGGTGCAAGTATGGAACAACAGGTCGGGCGGCTGCGGCGACGCGCGGCGCACTTCGCGAGCCGTCAGGTGCGGTTCCGGCGCTCCGGTCCCCGCCCCTGCGGTCGGCGGGCCGCCTACGTGTTCTGCTTGGCGCCGATGTCGGCGATCAGGCCCTCGATGAGGGTCCTGATCTCGTCGCGGATGGGGCGCACTGCCTCGACGTCCTGGCCGGCCGGGTCCTCAAGGGTCCAGTCAAGGTAGGTCTTGCCGGGGAAGTACGAGCAGGCGTCGCCGCGGCCCACGGTGATGATGTAGTCGGACGCCTGGGCGGCATCGAGGGTGAGGACCTTGAGCGTCTGGCCGGAGATGTCGATGCCGGCCTCGGCCATCGTGGCCACGGCGGCGGGGTTGATCTTCTCGTGACCGCCGCGCCAGGAACCTGCTGCTCGGTGAGGTCGTTGCGACCGCGGGTCTGGTCCTGCTGATCTTCGGCCTGGCCCGCACCGGCCGGCTGCGTTTCGCGCCCGTCGCCGTCGCCTCCTACATCGCCCCCGTCTCCGTTCCCGCGTTCGTCGCCATGCAGCTGATCAGCGCGGTGGTGGGGCTGGCCCTGGCCGCGGTCATCTTCACGCGCGGCAAGGCGGAGCTGGGACGGGGCAGCCGTCCGCGTGAGACGGGTCGTGGATGTGGTGGTGATCAGCAGTGGCCAGGCCGGGCTCGCCGCCGGGTACCACCTGCGCCGGGCCGGTCTCGACTTCGTCATCCTCGACGCCGAGCATGCCCCGGGCGGGGCGTGGCGGCACACCTGGGACTCCCTCCACCTGTTCTCCCCGGCCGCGTACTCGTCCCTGCCCGGCCGGCTCATGCCTTCACAGCCGGGCGTGACCTACCCCGATGCCGCGCGCGTTGTCACCTACCTCGCCGACTACGAGCAGCGCTACGACCTCCCCGTCCACCGCCCGTACGCGTGGCCGGTGTCCACCGTGACGGCGACCTCCTGCGCGTCGAGACCGAATCGGGCACCTGGCAGACGCGTGCGGTCATCAGCGCGACAGGGACGTGGTCGCGCTTTAGTCCCCGCGATGCCCGGGCAGAGGAGATTCCGGGGCCGCCAGCTCCACACCATCGAGTACGACAATCCCGCGGCGTTCGCCGGGCAGCGCGTGACCGTGGTCGGCAGAGGGAACTCCGGCGCGCAGGTCGCCGCCGACCACGCCCACGACACCGACCTGACCTGGGTCACTCTGCGCGAACCGCGCTATCTCGCCGACGACATCGATGGCCGCGCTCTGTTCGACGTGGCGAGTGCCCGCCGCCGCGCCCTCGACGAAGGCCGCACCGACTCCGGCGGCATCGCCTCCTTCGGCGACATCGTCACCGTCCCGCTGGTCCGCGCCGCGCGCGACGCCGGACTCCTCAAAGCCCAGCCCATGTTCATCCGTCTCACCCCCACAGGGATCGCCTGGGCGGACGGCATGACCGCCCAGGCCGACGCGATCATCTGGTGCACCGGCTTCCGCCCCGCCCGCGACGCCACCCGGGCAATCGCTGAGCTGCTGCACTGAGTACTGCCTCGTTGTGGAAAGTGCCAGTGGCACGCGGCCAGTCTGCCGTCTAATGAGGCCATGGACAACGACGACGCGGCGCCGGCAGCGGCTCCTGGCGCACAGGTACTGCAGATCATCGTCGACACACCCACAGGCGTGTGTGTCCGCACGGTGCCCGCGGCTCTCCCGCTTCCCGAAGGTGTCGACCAGGGCACGGGCGCCGAGCTCGCTGCCCATCAGGCAGCCGCCATGTGGGGCCTGCCTGACTTCGTCTTCCGCTCCGCGATCCGGAAGGTCTCCTCAGGCCAACGCGAGATCGGGGACCGGATCCTCCTGGCTGGCAGCCGGGGCGCAAGTGTGCAGATCAAGAGCCGCGAAGGCGACTACAAGGACGAGGCCGGTGAGCGGTCGTGGCTGCGGAGCCGGGGGAGCAAGGCCGCGCGGCAGGCCAAAGGGACGGTACGCAACCTGCGTACGACGCCAGCTGAGCTCGAGAATGGCCGCGGACGCACGATCACGGTGCGGGGCGAGGACTACGAGTGGATAGCCGTTGTCGTTCTCGACCACGACCGCGTTCCGGCGGACACGGTCATCGACTGCGCGGTGAGCGGCATGCCGGGCATCGCCCTGGTGCGGCGGGACTGGGACTTCCTGTTCAACCAGCTGCGGTCGACCACAGCGGTCGTCGACTACCTCTTCCGCACGGCCGAACTGCCGCCTGTACCTCTGGGAGACGAGCCCGCCCGCTACTACGAACTTGCCGCACACGATCTCGAAGCCGAGCCCGGGACGCTGACCGACGCAGTCAACGAGCTCGGTGGTCAGCGGGTCTCCCTCCCGCTCCTGCCTCAGGCGCCCGTGGGATCCTCCGCCGATCAGGCCCACCTCGTCACCCGCGTGATCCTCGAAGACATCGCCACGAGCGGGATGCACGACGGCATGACAGAGGCGAACCGCCTCACCCTCATGTCCGAACTCGACGCTCTCCTGCCCGCCAGCGAGCGGGCGAACTGGGGACGCCTCCTGCTGGAAATGCTCGATGCGGTACGCAAAACACCCCTTGACCAGTGCGCCTGGCGCTGGCGCCGCGTCATCAACGGCAGTGGATCCCGTCAACTGATCCTGGGAACCGCGACCCGCTACGACCCCTCGGTAAAGGCGACCTTCATGTCCTACGTCATGCTCCGGCACCACGAACTTGGCCAGCACACAGGGCTCACGGACGAGACCCTCACGCTCGCCGTGCTCTTGACGCCGCTTAAAGACCAAGCACGACGGTGGGACACCAGCGTGATGCGCACCCTGGGTGACAACCAGTTGAGCCCCGAAGACGTCGACCGGTGCAGGCGCTTCCTGGCCGTCTGAGATCTACCAGCCGGGACCTCATGTAAGTCATCCGATGCGGGGGCTGCGGCGTTCGACAAGGTCCGTGTCCCGACATCGGCCCTGGTGGCGACCGATGCGCTCGCGGGTGCCGACCACCCGGAACCCTGCGCGCCCCGGCAGGGCGAACCGAAGCTCAAGGTCCCCTCGGCAGCTGAGTGACAGGCCGGCCGCGCCCCTGCGGAGCAGGACGCGGCCGGCGGGCTTTCAGCCCTGGTTACCGAGTGGCATGACTCGGGCCTTTCGGCGGATGCGGACCGCGGCGGCCTGGGCCGTACGGGCTCGGTCGGCGGCCTCGTCTCTCACGTGGGCGGGGATGGGCACCGGGTTGCCGCGCTCGTCCAGAAGGAAGCCTGCCTTGTGTGGCAGGGGACGCTGCTGTGCCGCGTCATAACAGTCCTGCCAGGAAATCGAGTGACAGGTCGGCGGGCAGCAGAAATCAGCGTGGACGGCAGCCAGGAGATGGTGGGTGGCTTCGGGGTCCGGACCGCCGAGTACGTTCTCGTACGGGTCGGCAAGCACGCGGGCGATGAAGCTTGCCGCGGTGACGCGAGAGTGACGCATGAATCTTCCTCCTTGCTCGGCCCCGCGCCTTGACCACAGCTTACGGCGCGGCGCCGACAACGCTCCCTCTCACGGCAGTTCCGCAGCTCGTGAGACCGGGTGCGTTGCTGGCCAGGGCAGGCCCTAACTGGGCTGCGCGACCTCGGCCTTGTCCACCCAGCGGGCCAGGACGCTGAACGCGGCCAGTTGCTCCAGTGCCTCGTGCTCGGGCAGTTCCGGGAGGTTCACCTCGTGGCTGTTGGGGTTGCGGATACCGGCGTAGCAGCCTTCGGCGAAGGCCATGGCCCCGCGGTGGATGCTGCGGAAGGTGTCGCTGCCGTCGTCCTCCATCAGACGCAGCCGCGGCTCGCCCGGCTTCGGCTCGCTAAGGGAGAAGGCGTTCTGGAAGAGTTTGGTCTCGCTCAGGTCCCGTCGGCCGACCTTGTTCTGCGTCTCGGCGTTCACCTGCCGGGCCGCGGCCGTGACCGCTTCACGCAAGTGACGGCTCCGCCACAGCGCACGTGCCCCGTCCCACACCCACGGGTGCATCGTCCCCGCACTGAGCTGAGGTGCGTCGTCTCCCAGCCGCTCACGGATCTCGGCGTCCCTGACCAGAGCGGCATCGGCCCTCTGGGCCGCCTCACGATGCTGGTACCACCGATTGACCCGAGTGTTGCCCACTGCGTCGACGGACGTCCGCCAGTCCGGCAGGACCCGGTCGAGGATCTGCTCCACGGCATGCGCACTGGCGATGATCTCGTCCTGACTCCCGCGGTTGGAAAGCCGGTTCGTGATGACGGCCGTCCCGGGAGGGCTGGACGGGCGGAAAAGCTCGGTCAACTGAAGGAAGTCTGCGAGCTCGGCCCGCGCCCACTCGATGTCGATACCCATGCCAGCATCATCCGCCCTGGCACCGACAACAGGGGCCCGAAAGCCCATGTGAGACGTCAGCCGACGAGGAGACCACGGCGTTCGACATGGGCCGCCTGCGGACGGGGTGTGGTTCAGAAGCTGTCGTCGGGCAGGCGCCGCATGGCGAACGAGATGGCGTCCGGCGCCAATGTGTCCCCCGCACGGCCGATCTCGATCAGGTCCTCGGCCGTGTACCGGGCAGTCGTGGCCAACCCCGCCAGCCCCACCTCTTCCGTCGTGGCGAGGTGCAGCTGACACAGATCGCACCATAGCCCTTCGGCCGTCATCTCCATGTCGAAGAGCAGCGCGGTGTTGGGGGCCCTCAGGAACAGGGCCGCCGCCTCGGTCCGGCAGGCCGGACACCGCGTCAGCGCCTGGAACAGCGGACCGCCCGCCTGGTCGACCTCCACGACCACAAGCCCCCGCTGTGCCACGATCGCCGCCAGATGCTCCGGCGTCCCCTCCGGCATGTCCGCGAACCGAGCCCGGGCCCGCAACGACGCCCTGTGCACACGCAACCGGACGTCCTTGTCCAGCCGGTCGGCACGCTCGTCGAGCGCTACGCGCACGAGGCCGGACCACGGACCCCAGAACTCGTCACGTCCCAGCTTCATGTGGTCGAGGAGCTGGCAGGCCGACTCGACGAACGGCTCCAGGAAATTCTCCGGCACGCTGGTACCCAGGTGCGCGACACCGTTGCGGAGCTGGATCAGAGTGTCCAACTGCTCGTCCTTCGACGGCAGCACCTCCATCTTCCGCAGCCGATCGATCGCCGTCTGGGCCCCGATCGTGCGGAGCTTCTTCGGCAGAGCCGTAGCCCCCGCGAGGTGAAGCAGAGCGTCATCCTGACGACTGGACAGCTCCACGAGCAGCACCGGGTTCACCTGCACCAGCGCAGCCTTCGCCAAGCGCTCGATGCTGACCCCCGCCTCCAGGAGGAAGACCTCCGTCTCCCCGCGGGCATGCGCATCCAACGCCAGACGCGCGAACTCCCGTGCCCCAGCTGCCAGATGCTCGAACGAAATGGGCGACTCCATGCCCCGGACGATAGGGCAGCACACCCGGCAAGCGGAGAGGAATTTCGGACCGGCCCACGCATGGGAACACCGCATACGCCGATGGTCTCAGGTAGGACGAAACGTCCGGCGGGAGCCAGCAGGAAGACGCGTAGCATGGAGAGGGAAGACCTCAGTTGTCAGTCACCAGGTCTATCCCCGCTGACCTGCGAAGACCCCATCCGCGTTCCCAAAATCAAGAGGATGCGTTCCAGGAGGCCACCCCGGCGCGCCTCTGACCTGTTGGTTTCTATTTATCCGCAAGGCCCACGAAGGCATGGTTGTGGCCGTCAGTGTAGCGGGTGGCGTGATCGGTGTACGGGGGTCGGGGGGCTTGGGGATCTTGGAAGGTCGGGCGGAGCATCGTGGGAGGCGTTCGTGGCGTACAACCTGTTGAGCGTTGAGGCCGTTCCGGCCGGCGTCGTCGCTCGTGCGCTCGCCGGGGTCCTCGGTGTCGCCGTGCGGGACGTCGATGTGGCCGATGCCGACGGGGATCAGGAGGCGCGGGACTGGGAGGCGGCCGTCCTGTGCACGTACGACGTCCTCCGCGGGGATGTGGCGTGGTCGCTCGACGTCTACGCACAGGACCGCGTCGCCGATCAGCCGCCCGAGAGCGAGGTTGCCGCCGCGCTCGCGAACGCCGCCGGGACCACCGTGCTGTTCCCCGCCGACGAGGCGCCGCCCAGTGCCTACTGGGCCGTGACGCCGGACGGGACACTCGCCCGGGCCCGGCTCGAACCGTCCGACGATGACCCGCCGGTCTTCACGGTGACGGTGGTCGAGGCGACCCGGGACACGCCCTAGGTGTATTGACCCGCAGCGTTGTTGACGCGGCTGATCGGGGGTTGGCCTCCGAGTGCGGTGTGGCAGCGGTGGTGGTTGTAGGTGTGGAG